>CAYZFL010000023.1:0-19870 GCA_964477785.1 uncultured Bacteroides sp. | reverse complement strand
GGCGGTGGAGAAACCGGCATACTGGCGGATGGTCCAGGGACGGAGGGGATACATTGCCGAGTACGGGCCACGGAGATAGGGAGGAATACCGCTCACGTAGTTGAGGTGCTCGAGGCCTTCGAGGTCTTCTTTAGTGTAGACGGGTTTAACGGGGATGAGCTCCGGGGTAAGCCAATCTTCCCCGGCATCCTTGACTTGGTTGTGGGCGCCGAAAGCGTCGCTTATAATGTCTATGTTTTTGAAATCGGGTTTCATTGTCTTGTCTGAAATGCTTATTTGAGAAGTTTGGCGTTGAATTCTTTGAGAGTCTCAAGCACGTTGCAGCGTACGTGAACGAAGCTTTCGATGCCCTGAGCCTTGAGTTCTTCGGTGCATGCGGGGTTACCGGCAACCACGAAGAGAGCGCGGCCGTTGAGGTATTTGTAAGCCTCGGGAGCGAGGGCGGCGTATTCGTCGTCGCTTGAGCAGAGCACGATGATGTCGGCGCCTTTTTCGAGAGCGGCGTCAACGCCGGCCTCAACGGTATCGAAGCCGAGGTTGTCGATGATTTCGTAGCCTGCGCAGCCGAAGAAGTTGGTCGAGAACTGAGCGCGGGCAAGACGCATGGCGAGGTTGCCGATGGTGAGCATGAATACTTTGGGGCGCTTTGCGGCCTTTTCGGTCTCGAGACGGAGAGCCTCAAAGTCGGTGGCGCCGCGTTTCATGCTGAGAGCTGTGCCTTCGGGTTTCTCGGCGCTGCATGCGCAACCGCAGCAGGTCTTCTCTTCGATCTTGTCGGCAGCCCTCTCGTTGATGTTGGGGTACTGGTTGGTACCGAGAAGAATTTCTTTGCGGCGGGCGATGTCGGTGTGGCGCTTTTCGCAGCTTGTGTTAACAGCCTCCTGAATCTTGCCTTCGTCGACGAGCTTGAAGAAGCCGCCTTCGCCTTCGATTTCGAGGAAGAGCTTCCATGCCTCTTTTGCGAGAGAAACGGTGAGGGTCTCAACGTAGTAAGAACCGCCGGCGGGGTCAACTACCTTGCCGATGTGGCTCTCTTCCTTGAGAAGGAACTGCTGGTTGCGGGCGATTCTTTCCGAGAATGCGTCGGGAGTCTTGTAAGGAGTGTCGAAAGGAGTGGTGGTGATAGAATCAACACCGGCTACAGCTGCCGAGAAAGTTTCGGTCTGGCTGCGGAGCAGGTTGACGTGAGCATCGTAGATGGTCTGGTTGAACTTCGAGGTCGAAGCGTGGCAGAGCATCTTGGCTGCGTCGGGGCAAGCGGGCTTGTACTGCTCAACGATCTGGGCCCAGAGCATACGGGCGGCGCGGAATTTGGCAAGCTCCATGAAGAAGTTGCTCGAAACGCCCATGTTGAATTTGATTTTGTTGGCAACGAGCGAGGCATCGAGGCCGGCTTCGGTGAGGGCGGTGAGCCACTGTGCACCCCAAGAGAGGGCGTAGCCGAGTTCCTGATAGATGAATGCGCCCGAGTTGCAGAAGAGGCAGCTGTTTACAGCGAGCACGCGCAGGCCTTTAACTTCTGCGGCTTTCTCAACCACTTTCTTTGCTTCGGCAACCATGTCGGCGTCGAGTTTTGCACCTTTGAGAAGGGCTTTCTTGAGGGGATTGTAGTTTACGGAGCCGTTGAATTTGTCTGCGAGTTTGTGTGCCTTGAGCCAGTCGACGAGGGTGTCGACGAGAGCTGCGGCCTTAGTCTGGCAGCAGGTGAAGTTAACCTCGACTTTTTCAAGGTCGATGCCTGCGAGCAGGGTGTCGAGAGCCTTTTCTGAGGGATCCTTTACAGAGAAGCCGAGAGATGTAACGCCTTTTGTGAGCACCTCGAGGGCGATTTTGTTAGCTTCTTCGTCGGTCTCGGCGATGATTTCCTGACGAGTGAGCCAGTCGTTTTCGGTCTTTGTGCCGCGGAGATAAGGATATTCGCCGGGAAGTGAGTTGGTGGTTTTGAAGTCTTTGATGTCTTCTGCGCGATAAATCGGCTGGACATTGAAGCCTTCGTTTGTCCGCCATACTAATTTCTTGTCGAAGTCAGCCCCTTTGAGGTCAGTTTCGACTTTGGCGCGCCATTCTTCATAGCTTACGCCCGGAAATTGGTCGAACAGTTTTTCTTTCTTTTCTGCCATGATTTGGGTAATAATGAATTGATTATGATATGATAATTTGCGTTTTTGCGGAAAATTGCCACGGCGTGATTTAAGGTCCGACAGCCGCGGACAGCAGATTTTTAGCAAAGTTACTAAACTTTGCAATAACAGCCAAAAAATAAAGAAATTATTCTTTATTGGCGGGTTCCATGTGGATGTTGATGATGGATGCGGGGCCGAAGAGGTCGCGGAGTTTTTTCTCTGCTTCGGAGGCTATGGCGTGTGCTTCGCTCAGGGTGATGTTTCCGTCCATCTTGGCATGGAGGTCGATGGCGGCCACATTACCGATGCGGCGGGTGCGGAGGCGGTGCATGGCCCTTATGCCCGGTACGGAAAGGACGGCCGTGGTGATACGCTCCTTGTCCTGCTCGGATAGCGAGGCCTCGAGAAGCTGGTTAACGTTAGGCTTCATGATTTCGTAGCCGGAGCGGAAGATGAGCAGGCTCACAATGATTGCGGCGATGGGGTCGAGGATGCGCCATGACGCGCCTAAGAACATTGCGCCCGCAATGCCCACGAGTGTGCCCATCGACGAGAAGGCATCGCTGCGGTGATGCCAGGCATTGGCCATAACAGCCGATGAGTCAAGTGCTTTGCCGCGCCTGATGGTATAGCGGTAGAGCCATTCTTTGGAAATGATCGAGACTATTGCCATGCCGAGGGCAATCCAGGTGGGTTCGGGGAGCTCGCGGCCGTTGATGCTCTCGACGCAAAGTCTTATGCCATTGTACATAAGGCCGATGCCGGCTGCGATGAGTATGGCGCCGATAATCATGGAGGCGAAAGTCTCGTATTTGCCGTGGCCGTATTCATGGTCGCTGTCGAGCGGCTTGCCCGAGATGCGCACGAAGAGAAGCACGATGATGTCGGTGACGAAATCCGAAAGGGAGTGGACGGCATCGGCAATCATTGCCGAGCTCCGGCCCAGAATGCCGGCCACGAGCTTAAGCACGACAAGCACGGCATTTACGGCTGTGCCCGTGAGTGTTACTTTGTAGATTTCTTTCTCTCTGGCTCCCATTTAATCTATGCTTTTAATACTGTGGTTGTTTGTTATGGGCAGTGGGGATATTTCAGCTTTTTGCAGATCTGGAAAACATCTCTCCTATCAGATAAGCGGCAAACTGCAGGTTGCCGGTGATGTAGCGTCGCCACAGACGGGACGGGTTGTGGGCAAAGCGGTAAAGCCACTCGAAACCCGATCGCTGCCATCGCTCGGGAGCGCGTTTTTCGGTGCCGGCGAAGAAGCTGAAGACGGCGCCGATAGAGCCTGCATGACCCCGTATATCGAGCTTCTCCCAATTTTCGGCCAGCCATTTCTCCTGCTTGGGCGCCGACATGCCTATCCATAAAAGGTCAGGCCTCACACGGTTGATGCGGTCAATAATCACGGCATTGTCATCATCGTCCAGACAGTCCTTGTATGGAGGCGAGTAAGTCGAGACTTTGATATTGTGGTATGTTTCAGAGGCCTTTTTCACGATGAGATCGAGTACTTGGGGCGAAGAGCCCATAAAGAAGCAAGTGCCGCCTTTGTGGTCGAGACGTTTCATCTCGTATTCAAAAAGGTCCCAGCCGGTAACCCTTTGCGAGGGACGGCATTTGGCGCGTATGAGGCGGCATGCCCAGACGATGCCCATGCCGTCGGGAATTAAGGCTCCGGATGCTTCGAGGGCGGAGGCAAAGCGTGAGTCCTTGCGGGCACGCACATAGCTGTAGGTGTTTATGGTGTTGATCATCAACTTGCCGTCGGGCAAAGCCTCAAGCTCACCAAGTGATTTTATTATGTCGAGATTCTTCAGACGCATGATTCAAGAGCCTTGTTTTTAACGTTATGAACGCGGTTTTAACTTTGAACAAAGCCATTTTCTGATTAACTTCAAGTCAACATTCTGATATTTTAACCTCAGTTTGGGGTCAATAAAAAAATTTTCGAAACCGCGCTGATACATTTGTCGGTATAGGGATCTATGTTCACAATAACATTCGACTCGATTGTCATTATTGACCTCAAGTTGATATCTTAGGCCTTTTACAGCGTCCCAGCGATATATTGACAGGCCTCCAAAAGCAGAAGAGACAGGCATGAGCTCTCCAGTTTTTTTGAAATGTCTGAAATCTTTCTGGCAACAATAGATGTCTTTTTCTGTTTGCGGTTTGTCATATTCTTTGCCATACGGGCTATAAGCATAAGTGTCATGATACCTTTCGTGAAGTTTAGGAGACATGCTGTATCCGTATGCAGAAAGTGCGTCCCAGTCTGCATTTGCCTCAAAAGCATCCAAAATCGGCTTTGCCGTGAGTTGTGCGACATCAAGATCCACTACTATCAGGTAATCTCCATTCCAACCGGAGTCGTCGATATAATCGAGATATTTGTTGCGCAGCCATACCATTTTTTCTATTCTTCTGCGACAGAAATATTTGTTGGAGCCTTCTTTAATTGGTGATGGAGTGGGAAACTCTATATTGTCGTTTAACGAGATTTTAACCTTACCGGCCAATCGGTTGCTCCAGGCGTTTAGAATCGATTTCGTATTGTCATCGCTGTCGTTTTCGTAAATAAAAACATTAGCATTCTTAAATGCGAAGATTAATTCTTCTACCACCGGCAGATTCTTTAAGAGCCCTTTCCCAGCATTTTTCACAATGCTGCAGATGAAAACAGAAGATTCCCTGACTTTTTTCATTGTTGAGAGATTGATTTTAGCAATTGCCGGTTATTTGTGGCTGTTATAGTAACTTATTGTTTGGAGGATGTCGTCGGCCACTTCGTCGGTGATTTTATCGGCGTCAAAGAGACGGCCCGTTTCGAAGGCTTCAGAAGCATAATGGCCATAGTGAGCGAGCACGTCGCGGATGGCGGCGATATATTCGTCATCGCTGAAGCCGGGTTTGAGCAGGCGGCCGTTGACGCCATCTTTGATAAAACGGGGAATGTCGCCCACATCAGTCGTAATAACCGGTACGCCCAAGGTAAGCGCTTCGGCGATTGCGGTAGGAAAGCCTTCGAAGTCGGAAGCCATGAGCAGAATTTTCTGTCTGGAATCAAGTTCCACAAGTTCGGGATTGGAGAGCATGCCGGTGAAGGTCACCTCCTTGTCCACTCCGGTTTCCGACGCTTTGGCACGCAGCATGTCGGCGAGGGTGCCTGTACCTGCTATGGTAAGGGGATTTTTAAGTCGCTCGTCCTCGGTGAGCTTCGAGTAGACGGTGATTATGCGGTCGATGTTCTTGCCTCCTTCGAGCCGACCGGCGTAGATAAAGCCCTTGCGGGCGGCAAGGGGCTGAGGAGCGATGTTATGTCTTATGGGATTGACGAGTTTTTTCACATCGTCCCAGGGCGTGCCCACCGTATATCGCAGAGATGCCCGGGCTTGGATGACTTTGAAAAACCGCTCGAAAATCTTTTTGAAATATTTGCCGAACCAGTATCGCGAGCCTTCCATGGGATTTGTGTTGCCGTGGTAGATATGGGCGAAAGGCACTCCGCATTGGGCTATGGCATAGCTGCCTTCGGGAATGTGCGACAGTATGAAATCATATCCGCAGAGCTCTTTGCGCATCGATTTTATATAAAGCAGCATCTTTGCGCGGCCGGGCAGGAAGCGGCGCGATTTCCATTTGTCTGGAAGACAATAATAAGTGATGTCGAAATACCTTGTGAGCCTCTGATGCATGTTGCGCATTATAGGAGCTACTCCGCCATAAGCGAAGTCCATGGGGTCGGTGTTGATTATGGCAAGACGGTATTTTTGCATCGCAGTCAAGTATCGGAGTCTTTATTTTCGGGGGTTATTCTGATGCAAAGATAAGCAAAAAAGCTCTTACGGCAGTCAGAAATATATACAAAAAATTAGGGAGAGCCTCACGGACCTCCCTAACCCTCTTACACATAGTACTTAATGTTAGATTAAATGTCTATTCCAGATTTCTTTTAAATTATGAAAAAGCCTTAAAAAAAGCTTGTCGTATCATTTCCGAGTGCAAAGGTAGAGACAATTTTTTTAAATGCAAAATTTTTTAAAGGGTATCGTGAAAGAGATAGATGAAAGGTTGAAAGAAAAAGTAAGGATTTAATTTCTACCGAAAATTAGTGAAATGGAAAAATGACAAAAATTTGGGAGAAAAGGGAGCGAAAAATGGCAAAATGCTAAAAAGTTAAACTCTGTTAAATCGAAAAATAAGCAAATCTCCTTGCAATAGAACTCAAAATTTTAACCAAAAATCCATGAGGATTTTATCGGTTGGCGAAAAATCGTAAATATAATTGGCTCCGCTTTGTAGTCTGTTAGAATCATACAGGTAGAAGCTGATGCCAATATATATTGTGCCAATATTCTTCTTGAAATGTCTTCGCAGTTTAAAAATTGTATTTTTGATGCAATAATATAAGATGTGGGGCGTTTAAAATTTGAGCCGGAAGGAGTAGCGATAGATAAAAGTCAACCATGAATGATGGCTCATGAATTACCCCAATCATTAAAACGATGAAAAAACGTATATTTCTTGGAAGTCTCGCGATAGCACTTCTTGCTGCCGGCGCCATGACAGCAAGTTTTGTCTCAGCTAAGAACGACAAAAAAAACAAAACCGAGATTCCGGCCCGTGCCAAGGGCGACAAACCCGTGATGACTATCAACGGCAAGGATATTTATCTTTCTGAATTTGAATATATCTACAATAAAAACCGCAATCAGCAGACACAGCCTCAGAGCCTCGACGAGTATGTAGACATGTTTGTCAACTACAAGCTCAAGGTCGCCGATGCCGAGGCTGCCGGACTGGATTCCACCCGGGATTTCATAAGCGAGTACAACACATTTGTGAAACAGCTTGCCGAGCCTTATCTAAAATCGCAGGAGGTTGAGGACTCGCTCGTAAACCGGGCATACGACCATCTCGACAAAGCCTACTATGTAAGCCATATCATGTTCCCGCTGGGCGGCAACGCCGATGACTTAAAGGCGAATACTTATAAGGCAGATTCCGTGCTTCAGCAGATAAAGAAAGGCAATGTGAGCTTCGAGAAAGCCGCGGCAGATAATTCTATCGACAGCTATACATCGGGCCGTGGCGGTTCGATGGGTTATATGCCTCCGCTGTCATATCCCTGGGCCTTCGAGGATTTTGTCTACGGTCTCGAGACCGGTGACATTGCCGGCCCGGTGAATTCGGGCGTAGGTCTTCACCTCGTCCGCGTCGACTCGGTAAAGGCACCCGAGGGCGAAGTGCTTGTCGAGCACATACTCAAACTCACACAGGACAAGACTCCCGAGCAGCAGGAAGAGGCAAAGGAGCAGATTGATTCGATTTACAATCTTGTGAAGAACGGCGCCGATTTCGGGGCCATAGCCTTCAGTGAGTCGGAAGACCCGGGTTCGGCCCGTCAGAACGGCCGTTTGCCCTGGTTTGGCCGCGGCCGCATGGTGAAACCTTTTGAGGATATGGCTTTCGAGCTCAAGCCCGGCGAGATTTCAGTTCCTATAAAAACCGATTACGGCTATCATATAATCAAGAAAATTGATGCGCGCCAGAAGGCGAGTCTCAAGGAACTGCGACCCGCTATCGAGCACGGCATGGCACAGGATGCCCGCGGCAGTATGGCAAAACGCCGCAAGCTCGACGAGCTCGCAGCCAAATACCACTCCTTTATTATAAAGGAAAACATAGCCAAAGCTTCGGAGATGCTCGCCGACTCGGCAAATGCTTCATTCGCGGCCATGATTCCGGTAGTGAATGTGGGAGCTAAGGAGACCAATCTCGGTATCGGCATCACCATTCCGGCTCTCGCCGACCTTGCTAAATATACGCCTGAAAAGCGCATCGAGTCGCTTAATGAGGCGGCGCAAGAAATTTTTGACCGCGAACTGTCGGCTTACGCTGCCAAACAGCTTTATCTGGAAAACGCCGAATACCGTAACCTCGTTAACGAATACCGCGACGGCATACTGCTCTTCAACGTGTCAAACTCTAAAGTATGGGAAAAGGCCTCGGCAGACAAGGAAGGCCTCGAGAAATATTTCGAGGCCAACCGCGACAAATACCGCTGGGAGAAACCCAAGTACAAAGGCTTTATATTCTTCTGCCAGAACGACAGTCTGCTTGACGAGGCGCTTAAATATGCCGCTGAAATCATGCCCGAGACAGCACCTGCCGACCTTTCATCAAAAATGCAGAAGAGATTTGACCTCAAGGTAAGAGTCGAGAGGGTGATAGCCGCTAAGGGCGACAATCCCATATCCGACTATCTGATCTGGAACGGCCCGAAACCGGGACCCGATGCCACACGCTGGGCTTACTACAGCAAGTTTGACGGCAAGATACTCGATCAGCCCTCTGAGGCCGCCGATGTGAAAAATCTGGTAGTCGCCGACTATCAGAACGAGCTTGAAAAGCAGTGGCTCGAAGAACTCCACAGAAAATATCCCGTAAAAATCAACCGCAAAATGCTCAAAAAAGTGAAGTAAAAACGAGCATTCGGAGGACTCTGAATATCACATATATAATAAAAGCTGCGCCGTGGAAAATGGCGCAGCTTTTTGTATCTGTCAGTCTAATTGGTCTAATATGTCTAATAAGTCTAATAAGTCTACTGGGTCTAATCTGACTAATTGGTTTAAGGGAAAGAAATCAGCGGTCGCCCCAGCGGTCGTGCTGGCGGCCGGCCAGAACGTCTTCCGCTTTGTTTGAGCAGGGATGCCAGAAACGGAGATCCTTGAGATTGTCGGGCAGAAACTGCTGTTTTACGAAGTTGCCGGGATAGTCATGGGCATATTTGTAGTTAGTGCCGTAGCCCAATTGCTTCATCAGCGAAGTGGGAGCGTTGCGGATATGCAGCGGCACGGGCTGATTGCCTGATTTTCTCACCTCTTCAAGCGCGGCGTCGATGGCCATATAGGCACTGTTGCTCTTTGCGCTTGTGGCAAGGTAGATTGTACATTCCGAGAGAGGAATCCGTCCTTCGGGCATGCCGATCTTGGAGATGATGTCGAATGTGGCGTTGGCCAGCAGCAGAGCGTTGGGATTGGCCAGGCCAATGTCCTCGGCGGCAAGAATGCAGAGCCTTCGGGCAATAAACTTTGGGTCTTCGCCACCCTCGATCATCCTTGCCAGCCAGTAGACGGCCGCATCTGGGTCGCTGCCGCGCACACTTTTGATAAATGCCGAGATGATGTCGTAATGCATGTCGCCTTCCTTGTCATAGGCGAGGGGATTCTGCTGGAGAATCTCGGTAACCGACTTGTCGTCGATCACGATCTTTCTGCCGGCGGGGGTCGACTGCTCGAGCATGTCGAGAATGTTGTAGAGCTTGCGGGCATCGCCTCCGGAGTAGCGGAATAGGGCTGTGGTTTCCCTTGTTTCAACGCCGTCGCGACGAAGAATCTCGTCGTGCTCCACGGCATAGTCGAGCAGACGTCTTAGCTCGTCTTCCTCAAGTGGCCTGAGCACATAAACCTGCGAGCGGGAGAGCAGGGGACGGATAACCTCAAACGAGGGGTTCTCTGTGGTGGCTCCTATGAGGGTGACCACGCCTTCCTCCACGGCGGCAAGAAGGCTGTCCTGCTGAGATTTGCTGAAACGGTGGATTTCATCGATGAAGAGTATGGGCCTGCCTTCGGAGAACATGCTTCCGGCCTCGCGCTTGCATTTGTCTATGACCTCGCGCACGTCCTTCACTCCGGCGTTGACGGCCGAAAGGGTGTGGAACGAGCTGTGGGTTGTGTTTGCGATAATCTTGGCGAGCGTGGTCTTGCCCACCCCGGGAGGACCCCAGAGAATGAACGACGAGAGGCGTCCGCTTTCAATCATTTTGCGCAGCACGGCACCGGGTCCGACGAGGTGGGTCTGGCCTACATAGTGGTCGAGGTCGGCGGGGCGCATGCGCTCGGCGAGAGGCGAGAAATCCATGGACGAAGATAAAAATTAAGAATTATAATATTAAAATTTAAGTTTAACCTTGACGGAATATTTTGGCAGATAAGCATTTATGCTATTATTCCTTCCGGAATTTCCTTCCGGAATCCTTTGCATTGTGAAAATCGGCCCCCCGCGGTAACCGCGGAGGGCCGGGATATGCGGTTTTATGCGCAGTTGTCTGATTTTATGTTATCAGTTCTGGCTGGTACCGTTGATAAGGTCGTTGACTTCTTTGAATTTCTGAGTGAATTCAGAAGCTTTGTCCTTGTCGGGGTTAACCTTTGTGAAGTAGATGATGTTGAACTGATAGCCTTCGCGATAGAGGGGAAGCTGGTTCTCGGCGTTAGCGGGATTCTTTGCATCGGGGGTAGCATCGAGGAGCTTGATCATCTCGTCGTAAGCGGCGATAGCCTCGGGGGTGGGCACGTTGCCGTTTCCTGCGATGTTAAGACGGGCCTTGAATTTGAGAATGTCGGGGTTGGGCTCTGCTTTCTTGATGCACTCTTCGATAAACTGGAGACCTTTCTCGGAAGCGGCCTTGCGGGTTGCGAGGTCATCTACGGGAGCGGTGGCTGCTGCGTTGAGGTAACGGCCAGCTGCGTTGAAATAGTCGGTTGCGCTTGGACTCTCGAGTTTGGAGATGTACTTGCCGTAAACGTCGGCCGCCTTCACATACTGCTTGGCCTGGGTGTAGCGTGAGCTGAGCTCTTTGAGAAGGTCGAGGTTCTCGGGATCTTTTGCGGAAGCGAACTCATACTGAACGACTGCGAGAGAGTCGTTGCCGAGGGTTGAAAGCACGTCGGCGTAGGTGGTGTAGTCGTTGGTTGTGAATTTACCGTCGGGGTTGTTGGCGAAGAACTTGGCTGCCTCGTCGGCTGCTTCTTTCTCTTTGCCTTCCTGCTTGGCGAGGTTGAGGAAGAGAAGGCGCTGCATCACGAAGTTGCCGGGGTCGCGTTTGAGTACGTCCTGAGCGATTTCCATCGATTCGGGATATTTGTTGCCGTAGTAGAGGAGCACGGCGTAGCGGGCGCGGTCTTCGGGAAAGTGGTTGGGGTTCTGGATGTACTTGCCGTATGCGTCGGCAGCCTTTACCCAGTGGTCTGCTTCATAATATTTCTCGGCGAGCTCGCGCTGTGCGAGGGCTGAGTTGGGCGAATGCTGGAGGAACTCCTCGAGTTTCTCGATGGCGAACGTGGGGTTGACCTTGAAGTATGCGTTAGCATATTTCACGTAACCTGCGGGGTTCTGTGAATCGTTGAGGATAGCGTTCTCATATTTGGCTGCCGCCCCGCCGAAATCCTGTGCGTCGTAAGCCATGTCACCTTCGAGGATGAAGATCGAGGGTTCTTTCTCTTTCGAGTCCTTGTGTGCTTTCTTGAGGCACTGCTCGATTTCCTTAGCATATTTCACGGGGTCTGCGTTGTAGTAAGCGCGGGCGATAGCCACGGTGACCTCCATGTTTTTCTTAGCTATTTTCTGAGCTGCCTTGAACTGGTCTTTAGCAGCCTCGACATTGCCGTTGAGCAGGTCGATTGAGCCGAGACCCACCATGTTGTAGGGATCTTCGGGGTTTGCTGCCTGACCTGCCTGGAAATATTTCTTAGCGGCGGCCTGGTCCTTGAGGGCGAGTTCGGTTGCGCCAAGGTAGTAGTTGGCGATGGCCTTGTCGGTAGAGGCGTCGTTAAGGGTGTTGGTGAGAATTGTCTTGGCATTCTCATACTGGCCGGCCTTGTAATACTCGATGCCGTCCTTGTAGCCCTGGCTCTGGGCGAAGGCGGGAACGGCTACAAGAGCTGCGACAGCCAGAAGCGCGGCTTTTTTAACGCCGGCGAGGATGTTTGTGGTAATGTTCATTGTCTTGTAGTAATAATGATATTAAATATTTGTATTGTTCTGAAGTATGTGGGTTGCGTTTTTTGTCGTCCTTATTTTACCGGAATACCGCTCCTGAAAAGGGAGCGGCGTTTCCGGTGTATATATTCGTTTTCTTCTTAAATCAGACTTATCCTCATAAGATAAGATTGGTTCAGGTGTTTAGGGTTTAGTGAGCCTGTTGAGGCCGGGCTCAGTTGCCGCCCCCTAATTCCACGACCTGCACCTTGACGCGGGCCGGGAGTATGCCGGTCTGCATTATGATTTTCTGCCCTATGTCGCCGGTTACGAAGGCATAGAAGCCCACTTCGAGGCTGCCGTTGACGCCGGTGGTTATCATGTAGATCTGGCGGAAGAGAGGATATTTGCCGTTGAAGATGTATTCCTGATAAGGCTTGAAAGCCTCGACGCCTTCCTTGCCGTATATTTTGAGCACTTTCACTTTGTTAGAAAGAGAGGCCACGCCCTGTACGGGGTCGTTTCCGAGCATCTTTTTGGCGAAAGCGGAGTCGGATGCGGCTTCCGATTCGGGGTTGTCGGCCGTGGCCGAGTCACCGCCTTCCGACATGTCGGGGGCAGAGAGGTCGCTTGTGAGCCAGCTTACGCCTATCACACCAATAGCGTTTTTGTTTTTCTGCACGGCCTCGAAGACTTTCCGGGGAGAGCCCTGGGCATAAACGTTTGCGCCGAGAGGCTCGCCGTTGAGCAAGGAGTCGCGCATGTAGGTGACGAGGCTCGATCCCTGGTTGTCGAAGGTAACGGCGATGTCGCCGAGCTCGCTGGGCTCAAGCTCGTTCCACTTTGTGGTGCGACCGGCGAGAATGTCGGCCACTTCCTTGAGCGTGAGTTTGCTGCAGGGATTGTCGTTGTTTACAATCAGGGCTATTGCGTCGACAGCGATTTTCGACGAGCGAACCTGCTTGCCTTTGTTGTTGAGGATTTCGCGCTCGCGCTTAGTGATGTCGCGTGCCATAATCACCGTCTTGGTGTTGAGGCTCATCAGTGAGTCGAGCACAACGTTCTGAGGAGCATAGTTTGCCAGCACGTGGGCTTCGGGATACTGATATTCGAAGACGTCGATTTCGAGATTCATGATGTTCTCGAAACTCTGATCGCAGATTAGCGTCATTGTGCCTGTGGTGTGGCTGTTGTCGCTCTTCTTATAGTTCATGCACGATGGGGTGACCGCCATAATAGCCATGGCCGTCACCGCTATGCCTGTTTTTAAAAGCTTGTCGCGCAGGTTTTTGAGTTCCATTAATTTTATATTTGTTTTGTCGATGTATTAGTTTGAGGCTTAAAGCAGCCGCGAAACGGGTTATAACTGTCCGTCGATGCCTTTGTAGAGGCGCCATGCACGGAAGAATCCGTAGATGATGAGGATGATGCCGACGATCCAGCGGCAGATGGTGAAACCGGTGCCTTCCCAATCGAAGAAGTTGATCAGAAGCAGCACGCCCATGCCCACATATACGATAATCATAAAGACGCCGAAGATGGCGCGAAGCACTATCTGGGTGGTGGTAAGGCCGTTGTGGTTTCTTTTGTCCTCGTCGGCGCGATGCTGGCGCTCTTCGCGGGGCTCGTAGTTTGTTGTGCTCATTTTAGTTATTTGTTTAGTGTGATAAATTAACCATTTAATATTCCTTTTCTTATAAGGCGGAAGTTTTGAGCCTCATGGACTTGCTGACTTTCTTATAAGTTTAAATTTTAACGTTTAAGCGGGAATATTGGTTCGCACACTTTCAGGCGATTTGTTCTTTTTCTTCAAATGGGATTTAAAGAAGAATCCTTATCGCTCCATTTACAAAGTTAGACAAAAATGGTGAATCAGAAAACACCCCTTTTCTCAAAAAATATTAAAGAAAGCCCTATAAAGCCGATTTTAAGTAAAATTAATAAAAGCTTACTCGAAATGAGCGTTCAGGAGCCTTGCGCCGTTTAGCCATGAACGGGCGTCCATCGCTTTTTTGCCGGCCGGCTGCAGCTGGAGAATCTCTATGGCACCCTTACCGCAGGCGATGAGCAACTTTTTGCCGGAAAGGATGATAGAGCCGTGTATGAGAGCGCGGCCGCCTTTTCCTAACTGGTCTGGCTTGTCTGACTTGTCTGGTCCGCTTTCATCTGCCACCTTTGCCTTCAGTATTTTCACTTTCAGGGGCTCTGCGCCTTCGTTGACGAGGGTTGTGAAGGCAGCGGGAGCAGGAGCCAGCCCGCGTATCTGATTATGGATTTCACCGGCAGGGCGCGACCAATCTATCACGCAGTCGTCGTTGAATATTTTGGGAGCCTCGCAGGGCTTGCGCTCGGCCGTGAGATCGTCCTGTTTTACGGCCTTGGCATAGCCTTTTTCCATATTTCCGACTGTCTCGCATAACAGCTCGGCTCCCAGGCCCATTAACCGCCGGTATAGCTCGCCGAAGGTCTCGTCGGGGCCTATTTCGGTGGCTTTGCGGCCAATCACGTCACCTGTGTCTATTTCGTGGGTGAGTATGAAGGCCGAGACGCCGGTTTCCTTTTCTCCGGCCATGATTGCGCGGTTTATGGGCGCGGCGCCACGGTAGGCCGGGAGTAGCGAGCCATGGATGTTGATTGTGCCTTTCGGAGGCATGGACCAAACCACTTCAGGCAACATTCTGAAGGCTATGACCACGAATAGGTCGGCGCAGAGCGACCTAAGCTGTTCTACAAATTCCGGATTCTTAAGTTTCTCGGGTTCGAGTATGGGGCTGATGCCAAGATCTATGGCCGTTTTTTTAACGTCGCAGGGCACGAGCTTGTAATGGCGACCCTGAGGGCGGTCGGGAGTGGTCACTACTCCTACGATTTCATGCCCGGCCTCTTTAAGGGCTTTCAAACCGGCCGATGCAAAGTCGGTGGTACCGAAAAATACTATCTTCATGTGTCTTTTTTTAGCTATGATTTGAAATGACGGCCTCATTATTCTGCCGAAACGGCTGAAGCCTTTTGCTCCAGCTCCTGCCATAGGCGCTCCTCGGGCAGGGAGGCGTTGAGTGAAATGTGCTGTTTGCTTACGGGATGGATGAAATCAACGTTTACGGCCCGCAGGGAAATGCCGCCGTCGGGATTGCTTCTCGGCGCTCCGTATTTCAGGTCGCCCTTTATAGGGCAGCCTATTGCGGCGAGCTGGGCGCGAATCTGATGCTTGCGGCCGGTAAGAAGCTTGATTTCAAGCAGATGGTAACGCTCGCCGGAGGCTAAGAGACGGTATTCAAGCTCGGCCTTTTTTGCACCGGGAGTGTCGGGCTTGGCAATCAGGGTCTTGTTGGTCTTCTCGATAGATTTCAGCCAGTTCTCGAGTCGGCCTTTGTCCTGCGGCGGCCTGTTGCAGACAATAGCGTGATAGGTTTTGTCGACCTCACCGTTGCGGAACATATCGTTGAGCCTTGCGAGAGCCTTAGATGTCTTGGCAAAAACCACGAGACCTCCGACGGGCCTGTCGAGTCTGTGGGTCACGCCCACAAACACGTTTCCCGGCTTGGCGTACTTTTCTTTAAGCCAACCCCTGAGCATTTCGCTGAGCGGTTTGTCGCCGGTCTTGTCGCCCTGCACGATTTCGCCAGGCTCCTTTTCCACCACTATTATATGATTGTCTTCGTAGATTACTTTCATATCTGATAAACGCGGTTGTTTCTGCAAAGTTAGCGTTTTTTTTGTAATCGGATATGAGCAGCCCGCATAAGAGGCCTCAACTCATTAAAAAAAACGCGGCCTGTTGGGGTCGCGCTTTTTGTCTATTGAGGGATAATTTTATCAGAAGTGGAAGTTTACTTCTTGTTCCATGTGCATTCTACAAACTGGAAGGTTCCGGGGGCGGTTACCAGATAGCGGATGGTGTGGGTGGTGGTGGCTCCGTCGTAAACGCCGAAGGTGATCACATAATACTGGTCGGCCTTCACGCCGGGCATAGCGTCGGGATATTCCTGAGCGAGGATTGCCGGCATGAGGACGGTCTCGAAGTTGCTCTTCACAAGTGCCTGAATCTGCTCGTCGTTCATCTGGCCGTAGATCGAGGGCGTCTGCTTCTTGGCAGCCGAGGCACGGATGTCGACGTTGCACTGGTAAGCCGATGTTCCGGCGAAATACTCGTTGTTGCCGAAGGTGGTCACGTAGCCCAGACCGTCGGTAATCGAGGTTGAGTTGAAGAAGGGCTTGTCATAGTTTTCCCAAACCCAGTCGACGCATTTCTGCCAGAAGGCCTGGGAAGCAGCGCCCTTGCCGTAAGGCAGGTCGATATAGATGCTGGGGTCGTAGATCCATTTGAGATTCTTCGAGCCCTTTTCCTGTGAGCATACAAACTGCATCTCTGCCAGATAGACGGTGGAGATGAGCCATTGCGAGCCGTCGTAGGTTGCGGCGCAGCAGAAGTTGCGCTGGGTTTCGCTGTTGGCGTAGCGGTTGTAAACCACATATTTCTGAGTGCCCTTCGTAGCGTAGGGATAGTTGCGGGTGAGGAATATGGGAAGCAGTGCCTGGGCCTGGGCATCCGTGAGATTGCTGGTGTAGCCCATCTCGGCATAGTCGGAGGGATTGAGCACGATTGTGTTGGGCACGAGCGACCATGCGCCTTCGGCATAGTGGTAAACCTGGCTCATCACCTTGCTCGTAACTACTGCCTGACCGCGCATGAGGGGCGCGGAGTAGACAGGAGCTTTGCCGTTGATGGTAACGGGGATGATGTTGACAAACTTCTTGTCGCCGCTTGTAGAGGTAGATACGGCGAAGCCGGTGATCTTGGCGGAGGTGATGCCGTTGAATATCTCACGCTGGGCGGCTGTCGACTGGTATACCGAGCCTGAAGCTGAGGCTGCGCCTGTGACGGTGAAGTTCACATAGTTGCCCGAGATGGTGATTTCATTGGCGTCGACTTCCACATACATGGCGTTGAGGCCTGTCGATGCCTCCTTGGCGGTGGTGAAGTCGTTGAGAAGAGCGTCGAACTTGGCTCCGTCGACCTTTGTGGCTACGGGATATTTATAGCTCTTGTCCTCGCCCTTGAGCTGGTCGTCTGTGGGAGCGAGCTGGAGTGCGCCTCCGTAGCTACCCCCGGTACCGGTTACGACGCGCTGCTGGCCGCAGGCATAGCCTGCCGCGGGGTCGAAGGTCTTGCCGTAATATACGAGCACCGATCCGCTGTTGTCGGTGATGATATAGCCCTGCTGGCAGATGGCCGTTACGATACCGTTGACGGTGTAGGTGCCTTTATCTGACTTTATTGAGCCGGCAACGTTGCTGAGCTCGAATTTGGGCTCTTCGGGCTGCGAGCCACCCCCGAAATTAGGCTCCTGCTGCGAATAGTTGTAGGTCACAACGGCATAGGGATTCTCGGGATCGAGTTCCGCTTCGAGGAAAGAAGGTATGAACTTGCTCGGCTCCTTCGAGGGGGTAAAGGCATCGGTCCAGTCCTCGCCGCCCCATACGTCTTTGTAATTGTCCTCGTTTACGGTGTAGCGCTGAGCGCCGGGAATGAGGGCGAGTTCGTCGGGCATCCCGTCGGTAGTGGGGTAGTAGAGCTTGAGAGTGGAGTTTTTCTCCAGATAGTAAATCTTGGATTTGGTGCTTCCCGCTATGGAGTCGAGATAGGCGGGGGCGTATTCCTCGGGGGTGATTACGGAGTTGAACACGCCCGAAGCGGCCACGGCCTTGAGTTCTTCGAGCTGGCCCTTGCTCTCGGCGAGGGCGATATTTGCCTTCATGTTGGCGAGGGTTTTTACCTGCGCGGAGGTAAGAGTGTCGGAAACCTGTTTCTTGACGGTAATCGAGGGTTCTTCGAAGCCGTCGAGATGTTCGTCGTTCCAGGCGTTTTCGTCACAGGCGCTCACCGAGGCGGCAACCATAGTCATGACAGCCAGCCGCCCTGCGATTTTGATTATATTTTTGGATTTATATTCCATTTCTTACAGATTGATGTCGTGTGGACGGTTAGAAATTGATTTTGAGACGTATCGAATATGTGCGGCCGAAGGAGTAGAAAACGCGGTAAACGTCTTCCCAGTCGGCTGCCTGGGTGCATTTGTAGTAGGCGTCAACGATATAATTGTAATTAAACAGATTATAAACGTTGCCATAGAGGGTTGCGTTCACACCTCCGATTTTGAAGCGGTAGCTTGCGTTGAGATCGAACTGCTGCCCCCAGGGAATTCTCCAGGGTTTTGCAACTTTAATCACGCCTCCGTTCTCGAGGTCTGAGTTGGAGATGTCGAAGTCGGAGTAGTTGTTTGAGTTGAACACCCAGTCTCCGCCTATTCTGAAGCCCTTGAAGGGGATGAAGTTGGCGCTTATCGAGCCGGTGGTCTGAGCCGAGCCGCCCACCTTGATGCCTTTCTGGTTGATGGTGGCGTGGAGATGGTCGGGAGCCTTGATGCCGCTGGCCACTGTACCGTCGACGCTTGCCAGAGGCTGGCCGAGCTGGTTGTAGAAATAACCGGTTGCGTTTGAATCCCATTTCCAGTAACCGATAGAGAGCATGGCGTCGAGCTTGAACCACTGCACGGGAATCCAGGTCGAGTTGAGTTCCACGCCCATGTGGAGGGCGTCAACGCCGCTCATGTTCATGAAATAGCGGTCGCCGGCATGTTCGCCGCGGGCTACGGTACCGCCGCGTGCCGTGGTTTTGTCCATCCATTTGGTATAGTAACCGTTGAGAGTGAGGGCGAAGGGCTCTGAGTTGTAGCCATAACCTACCTCGAAGGAATACACCTTCTCGTTGAGAGGCTTGTCGTTGATTACGTTTGAGGTGGTCGACTGCACGAACACGCCGCGCGAGAAGAAGGGCGCGCGGGAGATGAAGCCGGTGTTGAAGAATACGTTGTTGTTGCGGTCGATGTTGTAGTTGGCACCGCCCTTGATCGTACCGCCGATGAAGCTCTTGGTGGCCGATTTTTCGTGTGCCTTGTCATAGTAGAAGAAGTCGCGGCGCCAGTAGGTGTTGTTGTTGAGAGCACCCGATAAGACCAGGTTGAGCTTGTTGTCGAGCATGGTGTATTCGCCCTGGGCGTAAGCGCCTTCCTGGAGAACGTAGCCGTTGTAGTGACGGTAAACGATGTCGCCCACGCCGAGTTTCTCGTATGCCCAGGAAGGATTGGCTGCGGCTGCGTTGAGTTCGGGTTTGACCGACTTTCTCGACGAGTAGTCGATGAAGTATTCGCCCGAATAGAGGTCGGAAATTTCGTTTTTATGCTTGCCTATGTAGTAGCGCAGGTCGATACCGCCGGTGAAGGCGAATTTATTGTTGTTGTCCTGGGTGATTTCGTGCTTGTATGACGAAACGAGGCCGTACCACTCGTGAGAGTTGATCGAGTGTGACATCACGAGTTCCGAACCGTGTTCGCTGGCCATGTTGAGGTCCTGGATTGCACCGTAGTCGAATGTGCCGTCGGGACGACGGAATTTCGAACTCAGCACACCGTCGTTTGCGCCGTACCAGTCGGAATAAGAATAGCTTGAGAGACCGCTGCCCTGGCCCGAATTGCCCCCGCCGTTGGCGAAGGAGCAGTAGAAGGTGGTCGAAAGGGAGTTGTGGTCCGATATCTTCCAGCTGTGTGCCAGAGAGATCTGGGGCTTGTGGTAATAGTTGTAAGCCGAGTTGCGCCAGCGGCCTTCGTTGTCATAGCCGAAGGTGGGATTGAACTTGTACATGCTTTCACCGTCCATATAGTTCTTTGCCTGCTGCCAGCCCATGATGGTGAGGCCGTTCTGCGATGTGCGCTGATAGTGGGTCTGGGGTGCGCCGAAGGCTGTGAGCGAGAGCTCGTGGTTGGCGTTGATGCGCTTCGATATGTTCACAAAATAGTTGTAGCTGTTGAAGGGTGTGCCCTGAATGTAGCCGTCACCCCATTTGCGTGAGCCGAGGATGGTGATTGCCCAGCCGTTTTTCATAAGACCGGTCGAGAGTTTGAGACCCACGTTGTTGAGGT
>CAYZFL010000022.1:0-19936 GCA_964477785.1 uncultured Bacteroides sp. | reverse complement strand
CCTCGCTTCGAATAAAATCGCAGCAAGGAGCACTTTGTCATATTGTTACAAAAATTAGCCTCGAATTTTCAGGCCAAAGGAAGGGGTCAGACCGCGCTTGAAGCACCTTTGTCCGCTGATTTCTTTGTCCTCAGGCGGTAGAAGTTAATGAGGCAGAGAGCGGTGACTATGAGGCTGAGGAGGGCGTAGGGCCAGTTGTCGGCCGCTCCAAAACTGTCAATGTTTTCAGTGCCTGTTATACCCCGGAGGTAAAGCCAGCGACTTACAACATACATGATGTTGTTGAGAGCATGAAGCACCACAGGTAGCCATAATGAGCCGCTCCAGTAAAAGGCATAGCCGAAGAACGCACCGAGAAGGAGCCTGGGGAAGAAGCCGTAGAACTGAAAGTGGAGGGCGCTGAATACAAACGCCACTATCCATATAGCGGCATGGATGTTGAGCTTCATCGAAACCAAGAGTCTGACGAAGGCTCCGCGAAAAAGCAGTTCCTCGCAAAAGCCTGCGAAGATTCCCACAATGAGTATGCTCATTATCAGGTCACCGATGCCGGCTCCTCCCTGGACGAGCTCTACATTGGCCTTCGCCATATCTTCCATCGATCTCATCGCTTGCTCGATTCCGGACATTGACTCCGGCAAATGTATGCCTTCATTAAAGTGGATGAGCCAGTTCATCGCCGGTATGGCCAAAATCATGGTAATAGCACCCATAATCAGCTGGTTAAGGCTGAATTTACGATCTATTTCCAGGAATGAAGCCGCCTGGCGGGTTATCATTACAGCCAAAAGGAGCGCCGGAATGACCATCTGGAAAATATCCATCAGGATAGTCGCTATTCTTAACGACTTGGAAGACTCTCCGGCTATCTTGAAAATAAGCTGATTGATTGCTCCGCTGATGGAAAATCCAAGGATAAACAGCAGAATGAACAGCACAAGCCTCTTGCCGGGTGACATTGTGAAAATAATGTTCCCGGCCGATGGCGTCTTGGGAGTATTTTTTATAAATTCCATATCTTAGTGTTCGTTTTGTTTCAGTATAGAATATGAGGAGGTAATTCTTAGAATTTCAGATAGAAGGCTTTTGTGAGATTCTTATATTCATCGGCAAAGCTTCCGTCGTGTTCTCTGATTGAAAGCCGCTGTGTCCAGTTCGTAGGCGCGCGGTCAACGAAACTCAGCAGCGACCTTATCCGACCTTGATCGCGGCGGTAAGAAACATCAAGTCTGTCACGGAGGTCAAGTCCGCAAAGGGTCATCAGAAAAATAATCTCTTCGGCCATGTCGTATGGATAAACCACATCGAGCGAAGCACCGGGTTTGAGAAGATGACGGGCAATCCTGCCGAGTGCTTCGGGTGTCAGTCCTTGCGACTCCTCAGTGACGCTGTGACGGGCCTTTGCCCTGTTGCTTTCCGGTGACAATTCGCCGTTGGTGAAATAAGGCGGATTTGCCACGATACCGTCGGCGACATGTGGGGGCAAATCCATTTTTGTCACATCGTCCTGCAAAATCTCAAGACGATTGGACCACGGCGACGCATCAAAATTTCCTTTTGCATCGCAAATCGCCCCGTCTTCAATCTCGATGGCTACTATGCTTGCCTCAGAAAAACGCTGAGCGCACATAAGGCTGAGAATTCCGCTGCCTGCACCAATATCATATATCACTGGTGCCGTAGTCTGCAGCCCAAAGCGGCCGAAACACCAGGCGCCGAGCAACACACTGTCGCTGCAAAGCTTCATGCCGCAATGCGTGTCGCAGATGCCGAAACGCTTGAAGCGAAAGGTCTCCTTACGCTCCAATGCATCTGTTTCCCTGATGTAAGTCATATCCTTCATAATGTTTCGGTAAAGAAAAAGGTGCAAAAAATCGCGTTAAAAAATTTAACTAAATAGCAAGTGAATTCCTTCAAATTTAGCTTATTAGTTAAATATTGTTACAGAGTTTTAGTTTCTTGCTCAAAAATTATGTTATAAAACATATTTTCTATAACTTTGCATCAGTTTTTCATGGTATTAGATTTAAGGTAAGAAGATTATTCGTCGTGATGACGGATAATTTTTTTTACTCTTAATCAAAATACCATAGCAAACTTGGCAAAATCAATTACATCCATGCATTTCATGCCTTGCAATCGATACGACGCAGAGCCTCCTCGATAGCACGGGGGTAAAGGCGATATTCTGCCTGATGAATCTTGGCCTCGAGAGAAGCGGGAGTCTCAGCCGGCTCGATAGCCACATGCTCCTGCATGAGATTCTCGCCACGGTCGTAATTCTCATCGATGTAATGCACCGTTACGCCCGACTCCTTTTCTCCGGCTGCTATCACGGCCTCATGCACATGATGTCCCCACATGCCCTTGCCTCCGTAGGCAGGCAGCAGGGCCGGATGAAGATTAAGTATGCGCCCGTGGAAAGCCTCGACTATCTCTTTTGCGACAAGTCTCATGAAGCCGGCAAGAACTATTAGCGAAGGTTCCTGCGATTTAAGCAGCTCCACAATCTTTGAGGGATTCTCACGCCATTCACAGCCGGGAATAAACACCGACTCCACGCCGTAAGGGCGCACTCTTTCTACAACGCCGGCATCGGCATGGTCGGTTATAACAAGGCTCACCCTGAGTAAATCTCCGTTGCCGAAATATTTTATGATATTTTCAGCGTTGGTGCCTGACCCGGAGGCGAGGATCACTATATTATGCATAATAGACGATATAATGGATGATTGGTTATAAAAACAAAGGAGAAAGACCACATACGCCTTTTGAAAAAAATCAAAAGAACATACATTGCCTTTCACCTTACAAAGTTATGCAAAATTTGACAAAATCAGCTCAGAGAAAGGGATTATATTTCTTCTCGTCGGCGATTGTCGTCATGCCTTCATGGCCGGGGAGCACCCGTGTGTAGTCGGGAAGCGAGAGCAATTTGTCGGTCACACTCTTTACCAGCTGGGGATGATTGCCGCCGGGAAGATCGGTACGGCCTATAGCTCCACGGAAAAGCGAGTCGCCTGTGAGCACAAACTTACCCTGCGGGCAATAAAGAGCAATACCGCCTGGAGAATGACCCGGAACCTCGATTACGTGGAGCTCGCTTTCGCCTATCTTAATCACATCGCCTTCTTTAAGAGGCACATCGATATGCACTGCCTCCGACTGAGCTTTCAACCCGAACCTAAGACCCTGCACGGGCACTTCCTCCCCGAGGGGAGCGTCGCTGAGCGAACCCGAAACCTTCACACCGTATTTGTCGCGCACATAATTGTCGCTGAAACAGTGGTCGAGATGTAGATGGGTGTTGACAATCTGCTGAATCTTAATATTATTATCTTTGACATAATTGTCAAACTCATCGCGTTCGCGCTGATTAAACATGCCGGGATCGACCAGAATGGCATCACCGCTTTCCTTATCGACAATCAGATATGTGTTTTCCCCGAAGGGATTGAATGTAAACTGTTTTACTTTCAACATAATTGCAATAATTTGTCTTAAAATATTTCAGGCCTTTTTACCTCCTTTATTGGCCGTTAGAGGCACATAGACTATATGCTTGCTTTCAAAGAACGGTTCTTTGATAAACTCACAAACGGGAAACTCTATAACCGGATAATTAATACCCTTTGACTCCTGAGTAAGGTCGCCGCCCTTGAGACAGACAAGACCGTTGGAATAACGGTTGGCAGAATTTGAAATCGGCGCCACATTTTTGGTGATGAGCGGCACAAGAGTATTGAGCGGCATCACCGCACGGCTTACTATATAGTCGTATTTCTTGCGACATTCGCCTATATCGCCGTGCTGGAATGAGACGTTTTCAAGACCAATCGAAGAAGCGATTTCCCTCGCCACCATGAGCTTCTTGCCTATGCGGTCGACGAGATGGAAACTGCAGTGGGGATAGTATATGGCCAGAGGTATGCCGGGGAAACCGCCACCGGTGCCTACGTCAAGGAAGCTCGTGCCTTCCACAACCGGGCCCAAGAATTTTGCGATCGCCAGCGAGTGAAGCACATGATGCAGGTATAGATTGTCGATATCCTTACGGGATATAACATTAATTTTGCTGTTCCACAAGGGATAAAGTTCGCCCAGTTGCTCAAAACGCTTCACGGCCTCGGCGTCAAGTTCAGGGAAATGTCGAAGTATTTCTTCCATCTTCAATATAATTATCCTGCCCGAAAAACATTATTCGGGCCTGAAATGTTTCTTAATAAAATATATTTTCACAAAGTTAATAAATCCTTCCGGAAAAATGGGAGAAATATTAAGCGAATGTTAATTTTAACAATATTTCTTAAAAATAGCTTCCATGTTTCGGGAATTTGTTTCAACTTTGCAGAAAATTTAGTGCAATCGATTCATCATTTAAAAAGACTCTAAATTTCCATCACAATGATTAAGCTCGGACATTACAATACACTTAGAATCAACCGTTTTACCGATTATGGCGCATATCTTGTCGACCCGACGGAAACTGCGGAAATAAACGAAGCGGCAGGTACTGAAATAAGGCGCAAGACACGTCAGGCCGAACCTGAAAAAGATTTTGCGGAAGTGCTTCTCCCCTCGAAATATGTTTGTTCCGACATGGCTGTGGGCGATGAAATAGAGGTATTTGTATATCTCGACTCCGAGGACAGACCGGTAGCCGTACTGGAAAAGCCCTTTGCAGAGGTTGGCCAGTTTGCTTTCCTTCAGGTGACCGACGTAAACAAAGTGGGTGCGTTCCTTGACTGGGGTCTGCCTAAAAACATACTCGTTCCCTTCAAAGAGCAGAACATGAGGATGCTACGCGGCGGCGTATATCCCGTTTACATCTACCTCGACCATACAACTGGCCGAATCGTGGCCTCGGCAAAACTCGAGAAATTCCTCAACAATGTATATCCCGATTTCCACATGGGCGAGGTTGTGAGTTGTCTGGTGCTTTGCCGTGCCGAGCATGGTTATAAGGTGATAGTCAACAACCGCCACTCGGGCATGATTTACGACAGCGACCTCCACAGGCCTCTGACTATCCAGTCAACGATAAAGGCAAGGGTAAAAAAAGTGAGGGACGACGGTAAAATAGACCTTACACCCGGTGGACGCACGGACCTTCGTGTGGAGGAACTTGCCGGAGGTATTCTTGATAAGCTGAGGGCAACACCGGAAGGCTCTATAGGCGTTGGCGACAAATCTTCGCCGGAGATAATCGACCGCATGTTTAAGTGTAGCAAGAAAGATTTCAAACGCGCCATAGGCTACCTATACAAGCACCGCAACATAGCCTTAGCTGACGACCGAATCACCCTACTCACCACGAAATAATGATAGGCGACAAAGCTTCTTGAATAACTTTGAAACAATTATTGTGAAGCCTATTCAAAAGCCCTGAAATAACGACAGCTCAGATTGCAAAAGACCTGTTTCAGAGCTTACCTTCATCGTGGTAGGAATAAAAGCCGAAATCAGTATTGATAATAATATGATCGTTGACGCGGATGTCGAGCAGACGGGCCGCGTCGGCGATTTTTCTTGTTAGGCTGTCGTCCTGCGGGCTCGGCTTCATGGTACCGGAGGGATGGTTGTGGAATAAAATCATGGAGCTTGCCAGACAGCTCAAAGCCTCGCGCATGATGAGCTTGACATCTACGACTGTGGCGCTCACACCACCTTTGCCCACCTGATACTCGCGTATCACATGGTTGGCGTTATTGAGCATCAGCACCCAGAATTCCTCATGGTCAAGGTTTGTGAAGTGCGGTGCCATGCGACTGTAGGCATCCTGCGACGACATAATTCTTCGGGTGCTTTCCTCAAGGGCGTCGTTTCGTGCCCTGGCACCAATCTCAAGAGCTGCAAGAAGCGTGGTGGCCTTAGCCTCTCCGAGGCCTTTATAGCGTCGTTTAAGTTCCTCGACACTGAGCTTTGCCACATGTGAAAGATGGCCTTGGAAATCATCGAGAATCATAGTACTGAGGCTCATCACGTCGAGGCCGTGGCTACCGGTACGGAAAAGAATGGCCATCAGTTCAGCGTTGCTGAGGCTTCCCATGCCAAGTCTTATGGCCTTTTCACGTGGCTTGTCCTCATCTGCCATCTCATTGACCGTGACAACCTTAACAATCCGTTCTTCAGGAATATATCCGTTGTTTTCCATGCTATTATAAACGGTTTTGAAAAAAAGAGACCCGGATGACCTCTGGGAGGCATCCGGGTCAGTATATTGGAGATTGTTTATCGTTCGCTTCTGTAAACAATCTTTTTAAATTTAGCTCCGTGACGGCAGATATAAATCTGACCTTCAACGAGATTTGATTCATCGACAAGCACACCACCGAGAGTATAGTATGTGGCAGGCGCGTTATTATCTATCGCAATATCCTCCACTCCGGATCCCTCGGGCAGAATCTGATATATCGTCGGTACTGTCATACACTGATAATTTGAAGCCATATTGCCGCAGAAGGCAACATATTTGCCAAGCATATCAGGATTTTGAGCAAGAGTTACCTCAAGCACATCGGCATTCATAATACTGCTTATCTTCAGGCATTTATCGGGATTTTTCTCATCCTTGCTGTCTGCGAGAAGGATGGTTTTAGGATAAGCTGGCTCTTTTCCGAATACGAAACCTCCAAAGTTGCCGATCACAGTCTGAGAGAAAGAACCTACGATATAACCCTTAACCCATTCCATCTTCATGAAGTCCTTAGCTCCTTTTTCGAAAGCCTCGCTGACAGTCCAGGCTGTTTTTGCGGTTTTGCCGTCGTCGGGTTTGACGGGCTCATCGGGATTTCCGGGTTCGGCATCCGGGTCAATCACATTGGCGATATAGAAACGGAGTTCCGAGTTATACCAAGCGGGGAAAAGGTAAACATTAACTTTTTTACCGGTAATTATCACTTTAGATGAAATGCGATAGTTGTTTCTAACTGATATGGTGCCGGCTTCATCGGTAAGGGTGTAGTTGTAGCTTCCTAAGTCAGTGAGTACTGCATTTTCCACCAATATATAATCATTAACGTCATCTGCTGAAATCTGCGTTGATTTCATCACTTTCGGTTCTGCGGCGGGGCCATCCTTTTGCGTTACAGCGAAATCAGTTACGTCGATGAGTTCAGGAGTATTTCGGTCGAGATTGAATCGTCCGACTATGCGCGAGATTTTCCATCCTGAGGCAGGACGCGAATTAGAGATAATATCACCCCAAACCTTTATCACTCCGTTTTTGTCTCTCAACCAACATGTGGAACCAAGACAGTATGTCACCTCCATATCAGATGAAATTTCATAAAAGACTCCGGACCGTGCATCCTTGAGGGCGCTGAGGGAGGATAATGATACCGGTACTACAAAACCGCGGCCTGCCTCATAACTGGGGAGAAGCCCGTCGACCACCGCAACAGCTTTCACAAGAGACGTTTCACCAAGATGTATGGGGGTGGAATAGCGTTTGCCGTTTGCCTTGAGAGGGTCTGTCCCGTCTGTGGTGTAATAAATCACTGCCCCCGACTCTTCTGAGGTAATCGTTATATCAGTAGATTTGTTGATAATGCCTCCGAGCGGTTCGATAAGAGGCTGTTTCGCTCTGGTTCCCTGCTCTCCCGACTCATCATTGAGATACAACTTCATCGAGGTAATACACATGCCGTTGGCAATAGAGTTGGAAAGTGGAGTTATAGTAACTTCCTTCACGGGAACATTGTTTGTCCATACAGCCGAAGAAGCGTCTTTCACCAATACGCCTCCTACGCTTGAATATACCTTATCCTGATCGAAAGGAAGCATAGTTGCCGTTGTGAATTCGATCTTACTGATGTTTTTAGACGATGAAACGAAGAGGGAATTTGTGCCATAGAATACGATTCCCTCATACTGGGCGTAATATTCAGGCACGGAGGATATCTGCCCTTTGTCTCCGGTTAAGGTCACTTCGCCAAATTTCAGTGTTTCCAGTTTCTGATGATTTGTTAGGCCGGCTTTGCCGAAAACGATGTCGACTGTTGTTTCTGCCGCAGAGACGCTCAAAGCTGCCGAAACCATTAAGGCAACAGTCAAAAACCTGTGTAAAAATTTAACTCTCATATAATAACAGAAGTTTCTTTAATGGGGAAGAAGAGAAGTCCCAACCCCTTATAAATAAATATTTTGTAATAGGATTACCGACTGTAAAGGTACAAATTTTTTTCAATTTTGCACTATTTTCCTTTCCTAATAAAAATTTCCTCTTCGATATTACGGCCTTTGCCGAGGATTATCTTATTGAAATAAGCCTTTATGAATCCCGTGCCATAGCCGAAGAGCTGGATAAAGGCGGCAGGAACCGCGAGAACGCTCACCTTAAGGTTCTGCGTCGCAATAAGAGCTCCGAGCCATACACCGAAGATGTAAATGCCAAGAGCGAGGAAGAACCAGGGACTAAGCACACAGCCAAGTACAATCAGGGCTATGCAGCCTATTACGAAAACTGCGGGCAGCCAGTGGACGAGTTTCATCGAGCCGGGATATAATAGTTTGAGGGTGATTCTCGACATGCCGAAGACATGCACCTGACGGAAAAACTTTCTGAAGTCGACCCTGCGTTTGTGCCAGACTGATGCCTCTCGGATGAGCGAGGTAGAGAAACCGGCCTGACGGATTCTTGTTGACATGTCTATGTCCTCGGAAAACATCTCGCGGAAGCCCCCTACTCTTTCCCATACCTCACGGGAGTAGCCCATGTTGAAAGAACGAGGCACAAATTTTTCCATGCTCAGCTTACCGCCGCGGATACCACCGGTGGTGAGGAAGGAAGTCATAGAATAATTGATGGCCTTCTGAGTGGGTGTAAACGAGTCATTGGCGGCGTCGGGTCCTCCGAAACAGTCGGTATAATGCTCGGTCAAAGCCTTGTCGAGCACCTCGAAATAAGTTGGAGGAATCACGCAGTCGGAGTCGAAAAATATGAAATAGTCTCCGGTAGCTCTTTCTATACCGTAGTTTCGGGCAATCGATCGGCCTTCGTTTGATTTATAGAAATATTTCAGGTCGAGTGCGGGTTTATACTTCTCTGCCACGGCTTCGCATGGCTCGGTGGAGCCATCCTCAACGAGAATGACCTCAAAATTTTTTGCAGTCTGTTTTGTAAGACTTTTGAGAAGGTCTTCGACCTCGTCGATTCGGTTATAAACCGGCACTATCACTGAATATTTCATAGGAGGAAAAATGAGGATATGAGAATTTACGGGAAGAGAGAGGATTGGGTAAATAGTGTATGATCGGTAAAGAGGGTCAGCCCATGCGGCGTTTATAGTCGGCGTAGCCGTATTCTCTTATGACTACTGCTCCTTCAGCCTTCGGATTTTCAGCCACTACTATAGCAGGATGGTCAAGACCGTTGAACATTGTGGTCTTAACAGTTGTGTAATGGTTCATATCCCTGAGGGTGAGTCGATCGTCCGGATGGAGCTCATGGTCGAAATGCCAGTATCCGATAAAATCGCCGCTCAGACAGGAATTGCCGCCAAGGCGATATGAGTATATCCTTTTGCCTTCAGCCATTTCACCGTCACGACTTTCCTCAGACATGCCAAGAGCCTGGCTTACGACGGGCATATAGGGCATCTCGAGCGTATCGGGCATGTGGCAAGCGAAGCTGGCGTCAATAATGGCCGTGCGGATTCCACCGTCCACCACCACATCGACCACCGAAACTTCAAGGTCGCCGGTCTGCCATGTAAAGGCGCTACCAGGCTCGAGTATCAGCCGGAGATGCGGATGGCGGCTCTTGAAGTCTTTAAGGATTTCTATAAGACGGTCGGGATTGTAATTCTTCTCAGTCATAAGATGTCCGCCGCCCATATTGAGCCATTTGGCTTGTGACAGCGCGAGAGGAAATTTCTCTTCAACGGCCATGAGAACCTTCTCGAGATCGGCAGGCTTGCTTTCGCAAAGTGCATGAAAATGGAGGCCGTCTATGCTTTCGGGCAGACCGTCGGCAAGAGCCTCGGCCGAAACACCGAAACGTGAGCCGGGCAAAGCAGGATTGTACATATCGGTCTCTATAACACTGCACTTGGGATTGATCCTCAGGCCGACAGAAACTTCGCGTCCGGGATGCGATGCATTAAAGGCCGCAAGAGTGTCACGGAACTTCTCCCACTGGCCAAGACTATTGAATGAGATATGAGTCGCAGCCTGAAGGTAAGTTCCGAAATTTCTTTCGTTATATGCCGGGGAGAAAACGTGCACACGGTCGGTAAGATATTCTCTGGCGAGTTTAAGCTCGTTGGGTGAACTTGCCGTGGAGCCGAAGCCGTATTTTCTGATAATCGGAAACATAGGCCATAGGGCATTTGCTTTGAAGGCCATGATTATGTCGGCCCCGCTTTCACGTCTCACACGGTCGATAAGCCGGAGGTTGGCTTCCAGTTTATCCTTGTAGACTATATAATATGGGGTTTGAATTTCCTTCTTCTTCATGATATTCAGTGCAAAACGGCAAGTTTGGCATATTTTAGAAGCAGTGTCTTTGTATCGAAATTATCGAACTTCACGGTGATTTTGTCGTTGAGCCCGTCGATGGCTGTCACGACGCCATTGCCGAAGCGCTGATGCACCACCGCACAATCAAGACTGAAATCGGATATACTTCTGATACAGAAATCACTTTCAGAGAGCTGAGAGGGTGAAGATTTCGGTTTCTGAGCCGGGTCCTGAGGAACTTGTGCGGGACGACGATTAAGGGCTTTGAGAGCGCGGTCGGTGTCTGTTGGCTGTTCTGCCCGGTTTAGCGGATGCATCGACGAGCGCGTCGCGCCATGGCCATAGCTACCTCTCTCACGGGTGTCCTGACGGGAATTGCTGCCGGATGGATCAAAGAAACTGTTGCGGAAATTATCGCTCAGAGTTGCGGAATAGCCGCCCTCTTCTCTGTCTAGACGTTCCTTCCAGTCGAGCCATTTGGCATCAATGTCATAAATAAACTGAGAGGGACGGCACATCATCTTGCTTCCGTTTTTAAACCTCTCGCGGGCATAGCTCATCATGCAGAAATTTTTGGCCCTGGTAATGGCTACATAAAGCAGACGGCGTTCCTCCTCGATTCCTTCGGGAGAACAGGAACTGAGGTCGCCCGGGATTATTTCGTTTTCGACGCCGACAATAAAAATATTGTTGAATTCCAAGCCCTTGGCGGCATGGATTGTCATAAGCGTGAGCTTGCCGTGTGGTTTGGCATTGGGGCTGTCGCTATCGTCCTCTTCTTCCATGTCCTGATCGGTAGCGAGGGAAACCTGCGAGAGGAAAGCACCCAAAGAAACATCGGCCTCTTCGCCGTCTGTTTCAAGACGATCGTCGACAAACTGGCGAGCGGCCTTCAGAAGCTCCTCGAGATTCTCCTGCCGAGATATATTCTCGGGAGTAATTTCTGTTTTGAGCGAGTTCAGCAGGCATGTCGCGGAGATAATTTTATGGGCACATTCGTAGGCATCATTCCCTTCCGCTTCGAATTTACGCAAATCTTCGATGAGCTTGCGGAATGACTCAAGCTTAGAGCAGGTGCCTTTGTTGAGCTCGACATTATATTTAGAAGACTCGGAAAGCACTTCGAATATAGACTTGCGATGCTCGATGGCGGCGGTGGCGAGTTTCAGCAGAGTCATCGCACCTATGCCTCTTGCCGGGACGTTGATAACGCGGCGAAGAGCCTCATCGTCGTTGGGATTTTCTACCAGACGGAAATATGACACGGCGTCCTTGACTTCCTTGCGCTGGTAGAATGCGAGGCCACCGTAAATCCTGTACGGAATGTTGCGGCGTCTTAGCGATTCCTCAAGCACGCGGCTCTGGGCGTTAGTGCGATAGAGCACTGCAAATTCGCTGTAATCGTCACCGCTGCGGGATTTCTGGCGCATAATCTCGGCTGCCAGCGCTCCGGCCTCCACATAATCGCTGAGACATGAGACAACGACCACACGCCGCCCTACATCGTTGCGTGAATAAACGCTTTTTTGTATTTGGTTTCTGTTTTTGGCGATGAGCGAATTGGCGGCATTTATGATATTCTGCGTCGAACGATAGTTCTGCTCTAGCTTAAAAACCTCCAGACCGGGAAAATTCCTGCCCATCTCAAGGATGTTGCGAATGTTTGCCCCGCGGAAAGAATAAATGCTCTGGGCATCATCGCCCACCACGCAGAGGTTGCCCTGGTCGTGGCAGAGAAGCTTGATGATCTGATGCTGTGCAAAGTTGGTGTCCTGATACTCGTCGACGAGCACATAGCGGAAAAACTCGCGGTAATGTTCAAGCACCTCGGGATTATTTCTCAGCAGGAGATAGGTGTAGTAGAGCAGATCGTCGAAATCCATGGCGCCGGCTATACGGCAACGTGTCATATAGACTCCATAAATTTCATAGATCCGGTCACGGCCGGAGCTGCGGTCGCTCTGCATAAGATCTCGGTCATGGGTATATGCCTCGGGAGATATCAGCGCATTTTTGGCCGTCGAAATCAGGCTCTGCACCACGTTGGGCTTGTAGACCTTGTCGTCAAGATTCATATCTTTGATTATTAGTTTAATCAGAGACTTGGAATCCGACGAGTCATATATGGTAAAGTTACTCCTGTAGCCTACAAGCTCGGCATTCTGATGCAGAATGCGAGAAAATATAGAGTGGAACGTGCCCATCCACAGACGCGAGGCGGTTTTGGCGCCGGTAAGCGTCTCGATACGCTCGCGCATCTCCTTTGCGGCCTTGTTGGTAAAGGTAAGAGCGAGGATGCGCCAGGGCTCGTAACCATTGGCCAGGAGATGAACTATTTTATAAGTGAGCACCCTCGTTTTTCCGGAACCTGCTCCGGCAATAACGAGCTCGGGACCGCCGAGATATTCCACGGCGGCCCTTTGCTGCGGGTTAAGTTTGCTAAGATAATCTTCCATAGGATTTATTCCGTCAGTTGCAGTCGGGAAGACCCGACTGTATTACGGAATCATTTTCAGCGATACTGGCGGTTTACCGGATCGTATTCAAACCCTGCGTTACTGAGTTTGGCATTGAGTTCGTCAAGCGATATGTCTTTGTCATCGCAAAGTTCTTCGGGAGAAGCATATCTATCGCGGAGCCAGGTGTTTACCACGCTCAGAAGCATTACGGGATCTTTAGGGAGAGGCATGTCCATATTATCTAAGTTTTTTGGTTTCGCTTGGGTTCAGTCCTTAATCAGATCATGGCCTGTCATGTCTGCAGGCTGTTTGAGGCCCATGATATGGAGAATCGAAGGAGCCACATCGGCGAGGATACCGTTTTCGGTCACGGCATTCTTGTTCTCGGTCACATATACAAAGGGTACGGGATTAAGCGAATGGGCAGTGTTGGGTGTGCCATCGGCGTTGAGGGCGTGGTCGGCGTTGCCATGGTCGGCGATGATTATCACCTCATATCCGTTTTTACGGGCTGCCTCTACAGTCTCTTTCAGACAGATGTCGAGTGTTTTCACCGCCTTCTGGATTGCGGGATAAACGCCGGTGTGTCCTACCATGTCGCCGTTGGCATAGTTCACTACTATAAAGTCATATTTCTCGGTATTGATGGCGTCAACGAGCTTGTCGGTCACCTCGTATGCGCTCATTTCGGGCTTGAGGTCATAGGTTGCTACCTTGGGGGAAGGCACAAGGATGCGGTCCTCGCCTTCGAAAGGCTGCTCGCGGCCGCCATTGAAGAAGAATGTCACATGGGCATATTTCTCAGTTTCGGCAATGTGAAGCTGTTTCTTGTTGTTCTTCGACAGATATTCGGCGAGTGTGTCCGCAACGTCGGCCTTGTCGAAGAGGATGTGAACACCCTTGAACGATGAATCGTAAGGAGTCATGCAGTAGTACTGAAGATTAGGGATTGTCTTCATTCCCTCTTCGGGCATATCGTGCTGTGTAAGAACGACAGTAAGCTCTTTTGCACGGTCGTTGCGATAGTTGAAGAAAATCACCACGTCGCCTTCGCCTATTGTACCGTCGACGGCAGAATTGTTGATGGGCTTGATGAACTCGTCGGTCACTCCTTCGTCATAGCTTTCCTGCACGGCCTGCGCCATATCGGTGGCCTGTTTGCCCTTGCCCTCGACAAGAAGATCGTATGCTTCTTTTACACGGTTCCAGCGTTTGTCGCGGTCCATGGCATAGAAGCGACCGATCACAGAGGCGATTGTGCCGGTAGTCTTCCGGCAATGCTCGGTAAGCTGCTCGATGAAACCTTTACCGCTGCGGGGGTCGGTGTCACGACCGTCCATGAAGCAGTGGAGATAAACGTCCTTAAGACCATATTTTGCGGCAATGTCACAAAGGGCGAATATATGATTGAGCGAAGAGTGCACGCCACCTGTCGAGGTAAGGCCCATGAGGTGGAGCTTCTTGCCGGTTTTCTGTGCGTAGCCATAAGCGGCCTTGATTTCGGGATTCTCGAGTATAGAGCCGTCGGCAATGGCACGGTTGATTTTCACCAGATCCTGATAAACCACACGACCTGCGCCAATGTTGAGATGGCCTACTTCTGAGTTGCCCATCTGGCCATCGGGAAGGCCCACGTTCTCACCGCTTGCCTGAAGCTCGGAGTGGGGATAAGTCTCCAGAAGATGATTCCAGTAAGGAGTGGGAGTATTGTATATTGCGTCGTCTTTCCTGTGGTCGCCAATGCCCCAGCCATCAAGTATTATGAGCAGGGCCTTATGTGCTGTATGTTCCATGTCTGCCATGTTTTAGAGTTATCTTTTATATTGTTTTTATATTTATAATTTCGCTTTAAGGATTATGTCCTAAGGACTTTACACATTAATATTAAACACCGTAATCATGCCGAATGTTCCGAATCTTTTTCATCACGCAGGTTCCCGCTTTTTTCAATGTCGGCGAGCCTTTGGTCGCGCAGCTTCTCTTTCTTTTTTAGAAAGAAATGAAGCGCCACAATCACAACGAGAGTCGCGCCGATGATGCCGAAGAAATAAGCCGCCGAAGTCTTGCCCGACGCATAATCTTTATATCCTATCGAAGCCATAAAGCCAAGATAAAGCAAAAGCACAAGCGGCAGAAGCGTAGAGCGCCTCAGCCTCCTTCTGCCATTGGGATTATCAGGACCGCCATGTGAAAACCGCTCAGCCATTGACAGTCTCCTTTCTTTCTTCGACGGAGGATTCGGCTTCAGGTTCAGGATATTTCTTATATGACGACTGCTCCCAGTCGAAACTGCCTGATACAAGATAACGATAAATCTCGAGACAAGCCCAGGCATCGAGGGCCGCATAGTTCTGCTGCGGCACGGTGAGCGTATCGGCTTCCCAGTTGGTGAGTCTCTGATGCTTTGATATCACCTTGTCAAACAATATAGCGTAGATTTTCTGAAGCGAAAGGTCGGAGATATGATAGTGCTTTACTATGTTCTGAAGGTCCATGAAACCCTGAGGCTCAATCTTCACCTCGTCGCGGCTCAGCACGTTGAAATCATCGTGGAGCGACAGACCAATTTTAGTAATAGCGGGATTTTCTATATAGGATTTAAGCCCCTCGGTAAGACCTATTTTATTGAGTCTGAAGAGATAGCATTTGCCGTCGGTGGCCACCTGCATCAGGGCGGTGTGGTTAACACGACCTTTCTGAAAAGCAGGTCTGGTCTCGGTGTCAAAACCTACCATATCATATTCAAGCAGCTCTTTGACAGCCGTTTCGGCACGTTCAAGTGTGTCAACGACTTCCACCGGACGATTAAAAATTACCCGCGGAAGCTCGGCAAGCCTGCCTTTTTCTATCGATATGGTGTATGGAAGAGTGTTCAGAGTATTTATATCGTTCATTATGCGATAATTTCAAACAAATCAATAGTCAACGGGCTTCGAGCCCGATCAGAATGCAAAATTACGAATTTTTCACGGCTCTGCCAAATGGCCTTTATACAACTTATGGCCCCTCGCGTAAGCGCAGAGCCATAAGCCACGTTTCAACTATTTATGAGAGCCTCATATATGCAGTATCACTACTCCATCATATAAGGACGAGGGATGTTATGAAATCATTAAACTTACTGTTCATTTCCAAAATTTCTGTCTTACAATTTAAATAGTCCGTTTTTCAAATAAAACGCTACAAATCAAAAAAGTATGATTTACTTTTACCTAAATAAGATTAACAAGATTAAAAATGTTCCTGACAATGCTTGAAAACATTTAAGAACAGGCTTCAATAAACCATTTGAGCCCTTATATGTTATAATATCAGACGTCAAAACATGACCATATCTGATTACAAACCCTTAAAACACATACAGAAATGACAGAATTTGAAGTTAAAATCAATGAAGCCCGCCCCACTTTGGTAGACTTTTTCGCAACATGGTGCGGTCCCTGCAAGATGCAGTCGCCTATTCTTGAGGAAGTAAAGAAAAAGGTCGGAGACCATGCAAATATCATAAAGGTCGACATTGATGCCAACAACGCCCTTGCCGCAAGATACAACGTGCGCTCGGTTCCCACCCTCATATTGTTTAAAAACGGTCAGCCCGTCTGGCGTACAGTAGGCGTGCAGCAGGCAGAACTCCTTGAGGCCAAGATTTTTGAGCATGTGACCACCAAGAGCGACGAAACATTCGGAAAATAAACTTCCTTATTCTCCTCTCTTCTAATCTAACACATAAAACATTGTTTATCATGGCTGAAAATATTGCAGAAAAGCTCAATAATTATATCGCCGACTCAAAACCCACTCTGGTGGAATTTTATCGTCCCGGCTGTGCCGGATGCGTCGACATGGTTCCCGTTGTGGAGCAGCTCAAGGAAAAACAGGCCGGCAAGGCAAATGTAATCGCAGTCGACGGTTATGCCAATCCCGAACTTCGCGAAAAATATCATATCAATTCTTATCCCACATGGATTATCTTCCGTGACGGGCAGGAAGCATGGCGCGACGGAGGTCGCAAATCACTCGGCGAACTTACCGACATGTGCCACCGTTTTGAATAACCTTCAAATACTTAGGGAAATGACTGAGAAACAAAACAAACTCGCCGATGCCATCACAAAGGCCGTGGCAGAGTATATCGATAATTATCAGGACTATGGACCATACGCAAACGTGGCCATCAATCCCGAGACTATGGAGGTGAAACTCGTAAAAAACGGCGAGTCAACCGGTAAGGAAGTTTACGACTATATACCTGCTATGGAGATGACCGTACTCGCCGACCCTTCACAGGGTATTATGGAGCCCGATCCCAATCAGATCGATGCTCTCGCGAGCCAGTACTGATTCATGAATGACTTTGCCGTAAATATTTTGGCATAAGGCATTTAACACTTTGAAGAACACATAGCATATATAATGGAGGTGCCACCACAAATCGGCGTCTCCATTTTTTTTGATTTATTTGGGAAAAAACATTTACTACTGTTTTTTTACATGACCGTCAGGCTGCCAGCTTCGCATGTAGTTTTGTTCGACCTTTTATATCTCGTTGTTGTAAGGTTCTGATATTTAGCCCAATATCATTAATCGCAATTTCATATATAGTTCTATATCGTGGGGAGGACGAGGAATTGGACGCCGGGGAAGCGTTTGAGGGCGGCTTCGCGGATGTAACGCAATGACTCGCCACAGACTATCGGGTCGTAGTCGAAATGAGTGTTGTAAATCACATATTTCACTTCCATGTTGCGGTGCTGAAGCGCCTCGAATGAGAGCAGGGTGTGATTAATGGAGCCGAGCTTGCCGTTGGTCACGAGAGCCACTGGAAAATGGCGGTCGGCGGCATAGTCGATTGCGAGGTAGTCGTTGTCGTCAAACAGCGGCACCATCAGTCCTCCCGCACCTTCCACTAGCACAATGTCGTATTTTGCCTCAAGTTCTTTGCGGGCATTGTCGATTGCGTCGAGGTCGAGACTGCGCCCGTCGATACGTGCGGCAAGATGTGCCGATGCCGGATAGGTAAATATTTGCGGCGCAGTAAGATGATTGAGATCCTCGGCGAGCATCCCCGTACTCATTATGCGGCGGTGCACGTCAATATCCTCCGAAAATTCCTGATTGCCTGTCTGCACCATCTTCTGGGTTATGACTTTACGGCCTTGTTCCATAAGTGTTTTGGCCAGCCAGCCTGTAGCATAGCTTTTGCCGGCATCCGTATCTGTGCCGCTTATAAATATTGTTTCCTTCTGTATCATTTTTTATCTTTTTGTCTTAGAGCAATTAAAGCCGGACGGAATGTGAGGTAATATCGGCCGTCGAGTCGCCGTGGATAGCGAGCCAATACTTCTCGGAAAGCACCAGGTGCGAGTGTCCGTCCCAGACCGTTTACTCCCGTTGCCGAGAGGTGTCTTATGGCCTCGAGTGGCGTGGGAAAACTGAGTTCAAATTTATATTCGTAAGCAGCCGTGACGTCGAAATGCCGCTGACAGATGTCGACCCATTCGTCGAGGGTGGGCAGTCTTAGCCCGCGGCCTGAAGCTACGGCTATCTCGGGAAGGTTGTCTTTGACAAATGTCGAAAGCATCACCACGCCTTCCTTTGATACGCGCTGTGAAAGACGTGAGAGGAATTTCTCGGGCGAGTTAAACCACTGTATCGTAGAAGATGAGAGCACAAGATCAAAGAGTTTTTTCTGCTGACGGCCAATTTCGATCTCGGCGTCGCAGCATCTCCTTTCCTCCAGAGCCGACTCGCCTCTGTCCATGTTTATGTCCCAGTATGACTTGTGGCTCAGGGGAAAACATTCTCTCTCGAAGAAGTCTCTGAAGCTGTTTGCGCCGGCACCTATTTCGAGTATGTTGCAGCGGCGACCCATCAGAGGCCATCCGCCTTCAGATTTTTTGAGCATGTCGATGAGCCGTCGACGCACATCGGCCTGGGCGAGATCGTTCTCACGGTAAGACTCACCCGAACGTGCAAATCTCGCTGCCGCCGTGGCCTTGTCTATCACATATTCGTCAAGCACCTGCTGGAGGTCAACGAAATGTCCCCCTCTCAAAGCCCTCACACGCGGATATGTCGCCCGGTTCTCAACCTCGCGGAAGCGGTCTCTGATGTTGCCCGTAAAGGGCGGTTGCCAGGCACGCCATACGTTGGCTGCCGGAAATATCTTGTCGTCTTCGCTTATCAGCGCCACGTCGCATCGGCTCACCGGTTCGGATCCGAAACATACGGCAGAGGCTATCGATTCAAGCTCCGCCTTTAGCTCCGGTATTCCGCGCTGAGGCCTGTGGGCTTCGAATTCGGCGAATTTTTCGCGCTCTGAAAACATGCGGCGGTAAAATTTCCTGAGATTGCGCTCGTCGAGGCCCTGAAGAGTGCCGAAAAATATATCCTCGGGAATGCCGAGGTGGTCGTCGACCGGATGGAGTGTGCCGTTTATTGCCAGACGCAATGTCGTGCGGTTTTCAAGCGACTGCGTGGTATGAGCGGCTGCAAATACACCCATCGACCATGCCACTATGCATATCTCTTCGTAACCCTCGGTGAACTTCCAGTCAATGCCGAGCTCCCGGTAGTCCCATAGCAACACTATGTCATAGCCGTTGCGTCTCAGCCGCAAAAAGGGCGTGGCATCCATTCCCCACCCTAAGAAGATGAGGATCAGACGTTTGTTTAATTTGGGTCCGAGAGCGAGATGTTTCATTTCTCCTAATAATTTAAAGGCTCGGGCTTAAGCACCCGGGTAAGGACATTTATATCGTTGCTGGTATGGGTTGCGCTTACGCTGATGCGCAGGCGTTCGGTTCCCGGCGCTACTGTCGGAGGCCTTATAGCCATTACCTTTATATCATTGCACAGAAGGTTTGCCGACAAGGAGAGAGCCTCCTGTGCGCTGCCGGTAAAGAACGGTATAATGTGCCTGGAATCTTTTTCTGCCACAGTTTCCAAGCCAAGCCTGCTGCGGAGCAAAAGACCTATCGAACCCAAATGAGACCGAAGGTCATCGGCCTTGCGGG
>CAYZFL010000021.1:0-20055 GCA_964477785.1 uncultured Bacteroides sp. | reverse complement strand
ACATAGCCCATCACCGTCACGTGCAGGAGCTTTACTGCCAGCTGCTTAAGGACGTGAAAGGCATAGAGATGCACAAAAATCCCGGGGTCGACTATGACTCCAACTTCTGGCTCTGCACCGCGACACTCGACCCCGACCTCAGAATCAAAGGTCAGGGAAACGCTTACAAACAGGTCATCACCGGCGCAGTAGGCGGCGCGGCAGGCGTGATACATCAGACCGACAAGGCACATACCGACCTTGAACCCAACGACAACGTCGAGGCTCTGCGCATGTATCTCGACAAGGCCAATATCGAAGCCCGCCCCCTCTGGAAACCCATGCACCGACAGCCCGTCTACCATGACGCCCCGGCCTACGTCAACGGCGTGAGCGAATCACTCTTCAAAGTTGGCATCTGCCTCCCCGCCGGCCCCTATGTCTCCGATGACGACGTCCGCTACATCGTCGCCACCATCCGCGAGGCAATCGAAGACTAAAAGCCAAATAATCAAATTTTGCATAAGAGACGTTTCGGGAGGGAATTCCGGAACGTCTTTTTTGTTAAGGTAAGTTATTAAATAGAGCCAGAGTGGGAGGATGCCAATTATTTTTGGAAATTTTTGGTTAAATTTCAAATAATAATGTGTAAATTAGTCGCGATAAAAAATTAAAATTCTTACATATCGATAAAGAATCATATCTAATAATAAAACCAATCTAAATACCATAGCATGAAACATCTATGTAATGCCGTGAGCTATAGAAGCATGTGGCGAATCTTACGTAATTCATTGTCAGTCATTATTTTGATTTTTGTCGTGATACCCCTTTCGGCCGCTACCGAAATCAAAACCTGGACTCATAATTTCTCCAAAGAAGATTTTGCGGATTTAACAAAAGTTACGAATGTTAAATATAAAAAGGATCTTACGTGGGACTGTGCGACGTCTACAATTACTTTGGTAAAAAGTAATTCATCGGCTACATATCCATTTGGAGCTACCGATTATAAGCCAGCACCTGGATGCTATTTGTATGCGGGCTCTAAAGACGAATCATACATGAAGTCAATGGAAATATGTGTGAAGCCTTCATTCGCTGGCAAAAATATTAAGAAAATGACTTTCATTGGCAGGCTTTTGGGTCAGAGCGGTTGGACTTATTCTTTAAAATTTCGTGTTCTAAAAGATAATAATGATATAAGCAATTTTACTGCGGAAAATTTTGAGAAAAACAATAATAAATCTAAGACATATGAATTTGAAGCAAATAATCTTGCAGGAGATGAAATTATTTTTGAAATAATGGCCGATTCTGGATCCGGTACCGGCAATTCTAAAGCTACTTTCGGACTTACCTCCATCTCCATCGAATACGAAGATGAGGTTGTGCCGCAGGGACCTAAAGATGCAGTGGATGAGATTGGAAACGAGGCTCTTGCAGGTAAGGGTGAGAACAATATTTTTGACGGTGTGACTCTCAGCGGAGCTTCCGGTAACGAATATAAATTCTCGGGAAGCCTCGACGGCAACAGAACTTGCCTTTTCTCGGGCAAAGACGAAGCACGCAAAGCCGGTAGTCTCGAAACCTCTTCGACCCTCGGCGCTTTTTATGGCGACATTAACATAACGGGTCTTTCGGCAACGAGTGAAACTGAACTGGGTATTTATGGTATAGTTAACAAAGAAAACGGAGGAACCGATACTCCTCAGGCTGAAGGAAGTAACAACGAGGAAATTTTGCTTTTCAAGATTCCGGTCGGAAATGAAGCAACAGATTTCTCGGGATGTATCCCCGGTAACTATAATTACCTGATATTTCGACCGGTAGGCGCGGCAGTGGACATCTCATTCGATAAAATCTCGATGAATGTTATGGTTCAGCCTATGGGGCATATATCCGATATATTCGATCTCGAAAACGGTGTCTTAAAGACGGATGCTACCGGCGAGCGCCGCATCACCGGCTATCTGCGTGTTATAGGCGCCGATGATCAGGGCAACGGCTATGCGATGGACGCCAATGGCAATCTCATAAAACTCACCGATAAATCTGAGAACACCGACCTCATGAGCAACATGATAATCCGTGACATGAAATTCGCACCATCGTTCGTTGGCAAAACTCCCGCAGCCGAGCTAAATTCCTATGTAAGCTGCGATGAATACCTCAAAGAGTCTCCGGCACTTCCGTCAGGCGAAAGCCTCGAGGCGGTCTATGCAGAAATCGCCTCCACTCCTGAAGGAATAAACAGCTCTGTTCTGGCATCGATGAAATGTTCGCTGGTAATGAATGGTGAGCCTGATGCAAGCTCCGGCGATATAAGCGGATACTACAATTATATCATGATTGAAGGCGGAGCCATCAAGCCGGTTTTTGATGCTTTCGGCAAAAATAACTCACTTGAAAAAGCGATTAGAAAATATCTCTACTACCTCTCAAACCAGAATACCAAGGCTGCACCGAAGTTCCTCTTCCGTGGCATTATCATGCCGTATGCCGACTATCAGCCTACACAGACCTTAGCTGAGGGTGATGCCACAAATCCTCAGTATGTGATGCTGCTGACCGACGCCAAAAACACCGACGGCACCGAGCTCTCAAGCATAGATGATCTTAAAGCCGACGGCAATCTTTCTGACGGCAATACAGCCAAAGAATATTACAACCTTCAGGGCCAGAAGGTAATGCAGCCTGAAAAAGGACGCATTTATATTCTCAGGACTGCAGGCAAATCGTCTTTGATAATTTACTGATACTTTTCATCCTGCAACCGGACGACCTCGGGTTGCCCGGTTGTCAGGGGAATACAAAAGGCATACAAAAGCAATAAAAATTGGATTAAATCTCAACTTATTCGTATATTTGCAACGTTATATGCTTGAGGGTATGACCGCAAAGCATCTCCGGTTTTACAAGCCTAATATGGACAACGCGGCAACCTCATTACGATTCAGTTGATTATTCTTATTCTTAATTTTATGGAACATAATATATTAGAATCAGGCAAGCCGGTAGGCATATGCAGTGATCATGCGGGATTCGAGCTTAAGTCGATAATTATAGGCTATCTCGAGAGCATGGGCGTTGAGGTAAAGGATTTCGGTACATACAGCACCGACAGTTGCGATTACCCTGATTTCGCTCATCCGCTTGCTTTGGCCGTGGAGCGCGGCGAGGTTTATCCCGGCATCGCAATGTGCGGCAGCGGCAACGGAATTGGCATGACACTCAACAAGCATCAGGGCATCCGTGCGGCTCTCTGCTGGGAACCCGAACTGGGACGCCTGGCCCGTGCACACAACAATGCCAATGTGCTTGTGCTTCCCGCAAGGTTTATCGCTCCCGAGGTAGCTCTCAGCATATTGGATAAATTCCTGACAACAGATTTTGAAGGCGGCCGCCACCAGCGCCGTATCGACAAGATTCCCGTAGAATAACTCGGAGAATCAAATAATAGAAAAAGGCATTAGCTTCAGATCGTAATCCGGGGCTAATGCTTTTTTATATTAAAACGACAGGAAAATTTGAGTTAGCAGTCGTTTGGCAATTATCAAGATTAAAATTTTATCAGTTTTCTGAGGGGTGTTTGGCGAAGTATTGTTTGAGCATTTCGAGGATGTTGAAGTAATAGCCCTCGGGGTCGTTGTGAGACTTGCGGTTGACTTCGATGAAGTCGTAGCAGGGTTCCTGGAAACGCTGGCCTATGGCCGTGTGGCCGCTGAGGTTGAGATACTCGTATTCGTTACCCGGATATACCACCATCATAGCGTCTTCGGGCGTAGTGCCGCTTCCGCTGGCCGCGATCACGAGCAGAAGGTGGTTGAGCTTGTGCTGCCAGATTCTCGCAAGGTCGTATTTGCCGTTTTTCTCATATACATACACACGGTTTGTGAGCTGCTTGAGGTTGAGGGGATTGTCCTCGAGGGCTTTCATGGCATAGTCGAGCATCTTGTGACGCTCGGCGCGTGAGGTCTTCTCTTTATTATATAAAGGAGTCACTTCCTCGAGGAGTTCGGGGTAGGGAGCCTCGCGATACGGATTATAGTCCTCCTGAAACATGGCGCCGTAGTAGAAATATTGGTAGTCCATGGGTGTCATGGTAGTGTCGTTTGCCATGAAACGGTTGAGGAGCTTGGGATAATAACGGCGGTTTGACTCATCGTTTACGGCGGCATGTATGGCCTCAAGGTCGGGTTTGCCTATGCTCTGCAGCTCGGCCTTGGGAGTCATGGGCGGTTTGGGCGCGGGGGGCACCACGGCCTTAGCCGGAGCGGGAGCCTTTACAGGCGCGGGCACCGGAGCGTTTGCGGGTGCGGGATTGGTTGCGAGGGATGTGAATACGCCGGTCATAAGGACAAGTCCCGACATCAGGGCGCGGCGTAGTATATGAGGTAGTTTTATGCTGTAGTTCATTGTCTTTTAGAAGGATTATGGAGCATGACATAACAGAGGGGGGGGCAGGCTCCGGGAGAGAGATTAAAGACCTGCGTTGCAGGCAGCCGCGAAGAGTGCGGCGAAGATGCCTGTGATGGAGTAGTAGACTGCCATAGGCAGGCCCTTGGCCAGCACATAGTTGAGGAAAAGCCTCGGCTCTGAAGATATTTCCGCTCCTTTGCGGGTGCGGGAGTAGACGAGGGCACCGAAGGCGATGCCCACAATAGTTGATATGACAATGGCAATCATCGAGTTCATTGCCGCTCCAACCATGCAACCGGCGAGGGCGCCGAGCGACATCCATGACTGACCTTTTCCCGAACGTGAAATGGAGGAGGGCACGATGTAATAGAGCATCATCGCCACAGCGGCTGTTGCGCCCCAGATCCACAATCCGTTGGAAGCGACGGGCACGAAACCGCTGAAACTGCCTAAAAGAAGGCCTAAAAATGCGGCGGCCGCGCCGGGAAACACGGGTTTGAACGATAAAAAGATACCGGCTGCAATAAACACGCAGGCTATCGCAAACAAAAGTATCATCGAGCTGTCGACGGGTAGATTGGAGATTAGATTCATATATTGCAAAGTTACAGAAATATCACAGCCTAAAAAAATCGCCCGAATTCATTTAACATTAATTATTGTGGTTGAGACTTGCTCCGACAAAAAATGTTAAAGCCGCGCCTGACCCTGAATCCAGCTGTAATTCCTTTTGTAAAGTTTTAGAGTATAAGATTGGCAAAACGTTTAAAATCAAACCGAGATTTAAAATAATCATTGATTTTAAACGTTATGGGCCTTTCGGTTGTTTCATTTATAGAAAATCAAAAATTATTCTTGAATTAATATACCCAGAATCATGAAAGAAATTGCTTTAACAGGCACATTATGCCGCGTGTATGGTGACGTACTCACAAAATTACTTGAAAAAGGGTTGGCCGTAAACGCTATGATAGACGATTCCGAACATCTGATGATTGACAACTGCGCACTGACCATAACACACCTCGACCTCAGCAACCGCGAGAATCTCCGCAACGAGCTCGACGGATATACCGACTGTGTGATGGTGTTTGATGACGACCTGAGCAATGCCGAGCACAACGATTTCGCACTCCGTCGTTTCCATGAGATGGTAAATGCTGCAACCGAGGCAGGGGTGAAACGTCTCATCGTGGTAGCTTCTCCCGACTCAACTTCATTCTTCGCTCAGGATCTGCGCCGCCGTCAGGACATTGATTGGCTTTATATCTCGACCGAAAACGCATTCCCCGAAAGAGTCTACAACGAACTTGTAAAGCCAACCCAGGGTTGCAAGGTGTATGAAGAAGAATAACACTATTCAATCAGTAATTGAAATATCTGCTAAGATTTCAGACAGAATCTGACTCTTTAAAATTATCAAATAGCATAAAAGGCCGCTCCGGGATTTCCTGGGCGGCCTTGTTATCAGTGATGTTCAGCGATTATTTGTTGACTTTCTTAGCGGTGACGGTTGTGCCGTCGTCGTAAACGGTAACGATGATGTAGAGCTGACCGTCGGCTTCGGCGGGTTTGTCGACACGCAGACCGGCGGGAGTGTAGTAGATTTCTGAAACTACAGTCTTGCCGTCATTGCCTATGCCGTCGATGCCGCTCTTTGTAGCGTCCACATTGAGAGTATAGGTCTTGACCATTTCGCCCGACTTGGCGGTGAGAACAGCCTCTCCGGTGTAGTCTTTGGTGAAGTAAGCGCGGGTGCCGTCGAATGCGATGGCATCGGTGCTCGAACTCCAGACGACGTCGGAAGGAGTACCTACCTTGAACTCTTTGGTCACCTTAACGAAAGTATCGCCTTCTGCGAGAGCTACGGTTGCCGAGTGGAACTTGGCCTCGGTAAGAGTTGCGAAAATCTCGCGATAGGGCAGAGAGGCATCGTCGGCTGAGGTCCAGCCTTCGCCCATGTCCTTAGCGGCGAGTTTGGCAAGAGTGATGCCGGAGCCCACTTCACCGCGCACTGCGGGATCGATGGTGATATAGTCGGTCACATACCAGCAGTTGACGGCCTTATTGTTCTCGGTCCAGTTCTTGCCGTTGTTGATGGCGGTGATACCGATGATATGTCCGCAGCTGTCGGCGGGAGCATTGATCTTTCCTGCCTGGTAACAGTTGTTAAGCTGAGTCTTATCCTTGAAGGGAAGACCTACGAGACCACCGGTCTGCGAGAGACCTTTGACCTGACCAACGTTGTAGCAATTGGTCATAATCGCGCCCGAAGTGCCGGCAATACCGCCTATCTGGCAAGAACCGGTGGAGGTGTTGGTATTCTGCACTGTACCGGTCGAAGTCACAAAACCTGCATTCCAGCAGTCGGAGATTTCGCTCTGATAAGAATTGTAACCCGCAATACCGCCGGCTCGGCTTGATTTGACGGTAACGGAGCCGGTGTTCCAGCAGCCGATGAGTTTACCGGATGCGGAGTTGATACCGGAACAGATACCTCCGGCCATTGTGGGAGCTGTGATTGCGCCAGTATTGCCGCAGTTCTTGAGAGTCACAAAATGGTAAACGGAAGCTGTGATACCTCCGGCCTGATTCTTTTCTGCGTTAACTTCGCCGTTGTTGATACAGTTTTCAAACAATACGGGGGTATCGGCTGTGGGGATTGCAGAGTAATATCCGGCGATACCGCCTGCATAGACATTGCCAAGATTATTCACGTTGCCTTCGTTGCGGCAGTTGATAAACTTAGACAAAGGAGTGTAAAATACAGCTATACCGCCACTGGGATTGCCGCTCATTGTAGTGGTGATATCGCCATAGTTGACGCAGTCGGTCATCTCATATTTGGTCGATTTGGCAGTCTTGTTGACGAATCCGACAATACCTCCGATTGCAGTCTTACCGGTGATATTACCCTTGTTCTCGCACTTGGTGAAATGATAGGTAATGTCATTTGACTTGGCATTTGCATATCCGGTGAAACCGGCCATGTTGCTCGGAGACTTGATATTTGAGGCAACGATATCGGCGCTATTGACGCACTCGGTAAAGTCGGCTGGATAAGCCATACCCACGAAACCGCCGTAGCCCGAGCCTGTTCCGGTAGCGGTGACAATACCCTTGTTCTCGCATTTTGTGAACTTGGAGCCTGCGTCGTTGAAGCCACAGAAACCGCCGGCATTACCGCCTGCTACTGTTATGGGAGCCTCGTTGACACAGCCGATGAATTCAGCCGTGGCACCGCCGTGGGCGCAGAAGCCGCCGATGTGGTTGACCTTGGCTGTAACGGTGATTTCGATGCCGTTGACGCAGTTTTCAACCTTGCCCTCGATCTTGGCTGCGAAGCCTCCGAGATGGGTTTTGGTGGTTGTAGCCTTGCCGCGGAGGGTAAGGTTCTTTACATAAGCTTCCTGGCCGATGTAGCCCATTGCGCCCACATAAGTCTTGGTTGCACTGATGCTGATACCCTTGACAGTGTGGCCGGCTCCGTCGAGTGTGCCGTTGAAGTATGTGAGACCGTCGTCGGCGAGGCAGGTGAAGGCCTTGTCGGTGAAGTCGATGTCGTTAGCAATCTTGACGAATTTGCCCTTGAAGTCATGGGTGGTCTTGGCCATCCAGTCGGCCACGGAGTTCCATTCGTCGGTAGTTGAGATGATGTAAGGATCGGCGGCTGTGCCTTTACCCTTGAGAGGAATAGCGGGGCAGGCCTGGATTGCGATAGACTTGGAAACGTTGCCGCAGGTTGCCGTGAGCACGTCATAAGTCATTTCGTCGACAGCAGCGGGAGCGACGAGGGTGTTGCCCTGGATTTTGAATACGTCGCCCTTTTCGAGTTTCCATACGGTGCCTTCGGGAGCAGAGAGTATGGCGTTGACCCTGAGGTCGGTAACGTCGTGGCCGGTAGGAATGGTTACGATGATTGAGCGGAGCTGCTTGGCGGCGGGTTCGTCGGCAAACTGTTTGAGCACTGGATATTTGCCGTTGTCAAACTGCCAGATCTGGATGTCGAAGCCGGTGGATGCACCGCCATCGCCCTTGATTTCGTCTTCTGGTTTGGGAGCGTTGCCTGAGGTGAGTCTGGCTGTCTCCACGCCATACATGCCGTTAAAGGCCTGAGTCTGGGCGGGACCGAAGGATGCTATCTGGCCGTCGTAGAATACGTTTTCAATCACGCCCTTGGTGGAAGTTTCGCCTGAAATCATACCCTTGAGGGTGAGATTACCTGCTTCTACGGTGCCATAGTTGATTGAATTGTATATATCGTTAGTGCCTGCATTTGAACTTGCGGTGAGTCGGGAAACGAGACCGCCGGCCTGCTTGTCGGTAGCCTTAACGCTTCCGAGGTTGACGCAGTTGCGGATAATCGCACCTGTAGAACCGCCTGCGATACCGCCTGCGTCGTTGAGCTTGTCCTTTCCTTCGAGCTGGAAGCGCGAGATGCTCTTGACTTCAACCCGCCCGGCGTTCATTGAGTTTTCGACAACACCGCTGATACGCCCTGCGATACCACCGGCGTTCATATAACCTGAAACGATGTGACCTTCGTTGTAGCAGTTGCGGATTGTACTTACCTTTTCGGTAGTACCTGCAATACCGCCGACCCAGCAGCTGTAGCCGGTGACATCGGCATAGTTTCGGCAGTTTTCAATTACGCCATAGAGTGTGCCTGCGAAAGCACCTATGGTACCCCAGCCCTGAAGCTGACAGTCGGCTGCTATATTGAGGTTGCGTATAACGCCACCTTCGCCAAGACGACCGACGAAACCGCGGTAGCTCTTCGAATAGGGAGCTTCGGGGTTCTTGTTGTCCTTGCCGGTAACGGGTGTGCCGAGACCGTCCTTGTCTTCTTCGGGTGATTTACCGGTCTGCCAAACCACGCTGTTGATATACATGCGGTGGATGGTGTGACCGTTGCCGTCGATGATGCCGTCAAATTTATTGTGAGCGTCTTCGGTGTCTGAGCAGATGCCGGTGAAAGCCGGATCGAGCTCAAGGTCGATATCGTTGGCAAACTTGAAGAATACGTTTGAGAAATACTGTTTCTTTAAGGTGGTCACATTTGCCAGACGGATGAGGTCGTTTTTGGTCTTTAGGAGATAGGGGCTTGTTTCTGAACCGTCGCCTTCCCAGAATGCGGGAGCGACCTTGATTTCGTGATAAGCGGCAGCTTTTCCATTGACAACGAAGAGGGTATCTGTACCGAAGTCTTCGCCGAGTACGAGGTCGTTGCCCTGAATCTTCATGAAGTGACCTTCCTTGCTGAGAGTACCGTTGTTATAGAGCCAGTACTGGGTGTCGCCAAGGGGATGGAGCTTGGCTGCGCGGTGGAGAAACTTGAAGGTCGAAGCCGAGTTGAGCTCGATTGCTGATGAAGCGAACTGGGCGTTGACATTGTTTTCAAGACCCTTGATGCGTGGATACTGACCGGCGGTGAATGTCCATACGTCGGAGCTGAAGCCTTTGGGACCGGCAGCCGAGAGGAGGTCGGCGTTGGATGCGCGGTTATGTACCGACTTCATATCGGTGAGCTGGGTGTCGAAATAGACGTTTTCGATAACCGGAGCTGTAGTGGCATCAATGGTACCAAGAGTTTCGCGCATTTCCTTTTCAGGATCATAGAGATAGGTCTCTGCAGTCTGAGTACCGGCGAAGAAGCAGTTCTTAACCTCAGAAGCCACTGGCTGTGCGCCAGAGGGAGTATAAGGCCTGATCCATCCGCAGATACCGCCCGACTTTCTTGTTGAATAACCGTATACACGGCCGGTGGCATAGCAGTTGTACATCTTGCCGACGAGGTTGCCGACAACACCGCCCACGATTGCCTCGGAGCTGTAGACGATAACCTGACCGGACCCAAAGCAGTTTTCCATAGTACCGTTGTAGAGGGTACCGGCAACGAGACCGGCGGCCATCTTCGCGTTGCGGACTGCAGTGTTTACGGTACCTCCGAATGAGCAGTTTTTGGCATCGCCCAGATATAGTGAACCGAAGCAACCACCAGCGGGAGAGCCGGTGCCTGCGGCAGATGCGTAAACGGTAGAATTGTAGGCGTGGCAGTTTTCTGCTTTGCCGTTAACCTGACCGGCAATACCTGCTACGAAACCGCCGTAACCGTCGATCATGGCATTATCGACTGTACAGTTTTTGATATTTTCAACGATACCGACGATACCGGCGGCGGTATTGCCATAAGTATTAGTAACCTTAGGACTCCTTGAATGGCAGTTTTCAACTGTACCGCGCGACCATGCGACGAGAGCGCCGCAATAGCTGCCCTGGGTTTCGACATTGGGGCTTTCAAGGATGATATTGCTGAGCACTGTGGTAGTGTCGCAGACGCCGAAGAGGCCGGCAAAACCCTTGACTCCGGTACTGATTTCGAGCCCCCGGATGACATGGTTCTTACCGTCGACTGAACCGGCGAATACGTTGGTCCACTGATTGCCGATAGGATCGAAGCGGTAGCCGCTCATATCGATATCGTTTTCAATGGAGAAATATTTGCCGAGAAATACGCGGGCGTATTTCTGAGTCTGCGGCGGTGTGGTCCAGCTGTAGTCGGTGGATTCGTTAACCTTGTCGGAGAGGAGGACAAGGTCGTCGAGCTTCTTGATTTTATAAGGATTGGCCTTGGTCCCTTCACCTTCAAACTCCGACACGGAAAGGCTCGGATATGAAATATCGACCGGCGAGTTGATGGTGGCGGTGAGTATCTTGCCGCGGAAATAGCCGGTGGTGAGCAGCGACCAGTTTTTGAGCACGATGGTGCGGTTGTTGTCATCGGCAGCCTTCTCGGTGATGATTATATTGTCGTATTTCTTGAGCTTGCCGTCTTCAAACTGGAGATTTCCGATGGTCTGCCAAACGCCGTTGGGGTCGGCATAGACAATCTGAGCGGGAATCTCGGCGGTGCGGTTACGCTTGAGGTTGAGTTCACAGGGATAACCGCCGTTGAAAAAGTTCTTGACCTTGACGACATTGGCCGATGTCTGGGTAATCTTGATGGCGTAAGTTGTGGTTCTTTCGCCTTTCTTACCTTCTGCATCGGTGGTTTCAACGGTATAGCTCATGGTCGAGTTTGAGCGCTCGAACATGGTATTGTAGTTGGCGGTGACATATTTATCCTTGTCAGCGCCGGTATTGATTGCGACTGTCCACCAGGTAGTGAGGTAGATGTTGCCGTCATCGCCGAAGAAACCCTCTACGGGAGTCTTACGGTCGGGCTTGCCGGCAGAAGTGATGGAGCAGAAGTCCATTGCACCGTATGTGGGATGGTCGTAGAGATACTGTGCCGGAATGGTGATTTTACCGGTAGTGATATCCACTTTAGCTTTTACCTCGAGTGCGGGATCAGATGTGGTCCAGATGTTGCTGATGACGATTGAGTCGGTGCCTTCGACTTTTCTGATCGATGCGGCACAACCGCCGTCATGACCGGTGGAGAGCAGAGTCGAGTAGGTCTGCAACCAGTCGCCGGCGAGCTGGTCGATACTTGTGAGAGGTTTTGGCTGAGGGGCGTTGAGAGCCGGAGCCGATTGGGCGAATTCCCTTAACCCGTATTCGGCCTGCGAGGTCATTGCGAGATCGCCGTAAGCCTGCGGGAGTATAAGATGCTCTCCTTCAGCTGCTGTGACCGCCTCGGCTTTGGTAGCTCCGCCATATTCATTGTATGCGAAGAGCCCAAATCCTACGCTGCCCAGCAAGCCGGCCAGAGCCAGTCCTGTTGTAAGCTTTTTCATAAGCGTAAAAGAGGATTAAAATGATTAATAAAAATGATTTATAAATGGTTTTATATTGGATTTTATGCTGGATATTCAAAAAGAAGGGGCGTATGGTAAACGCGGGGAAGACCGGTTGAATCATTTATGGGGAAATGAGTCGTAACGGGAAATGATCGGAGAGATAAGAGATAAATAGCGGCGAGGAGAATTATGATACGCAATCGGGAAATGATGAGAATCGGGGGATATAAAAAACATTCAGCCCGGAAGGCTTTCGCCTGGAGCCGGGCTGAATGTTATATATCAGAGAATGATTTTACGAACGTTGTTCTTACCGTTTGTAACAACATATACGCCCTTAGCGTCGAGAGAGAAGTTTGCTGAGCTAACGCCGTAAACGGATGCGACTTTAACGCCGGAGATGTTGAAGACTTCTACGGGAGCTGCGGCATCTGCGCCTTCGATGTTGAGGATAAGACCTTCGGCTTTTACAGAGAAATTGCCGGAAACTTTATCGAGAGCGATGTCTCCGATACCGGAAGTGGGCTCGTAGCTGAAGGTTATGTCATCGACATATACCGGCATTGTGGAGCTGCCCATTGTCTGGCTGATGCGGAACATGGCGTTTTCGACAGCCTTGTCGCCGTTGAGCGGGAAGGTGAGTGTCTGGAAGTCTGCGGCATTTCCGGGGAGAAGGATGGTCGCTGTGCCGGAAGCATCGTTAATGGGGCTGATACCGAGACCGTTGTCAACGGAGTATTCAAGACGTACACCTGCATAGGAAGAGGAAGTGTTGCGGACCTTGAAAGAAACGCAATTTACCTTTTTGTCAATCACTCCGGATGAGAGCTTTGACTTGTTGATCATTGAAACCACACGGTTTTTGGAGCCTTCGGCCTTAAATGCGGGGGCACCGGTTGCAGTGCCTTCTATGTCGGCAACGACTGCTCCCTTTGCGACGGTCCAGGTGGTGAATTTACCGGCGAAACTTACGTCGGTGGTTTCAGACAGCGGGCAGTTCTCGAAATCTTCGAAGAGGGTGGGAGACTCGTTCTTTATAGCCTTGAAAGTGATGAGACCATTTTCATCCTCCTTAATGTTGCTGAGAAAAACGTTTGCGGGGAATCCTACAAAAGCCTTAAGAGCAGGGGAAGTCTTGTCGTTGATTTCGGTAACGTTGCCGGAGCCGGGGAAGGGATCGCCGTCGGAGTCGGCGACCGATGCCGAACCGGTCATAAGTGCATCGGCTCTCAGAAGCTCAAAGTAGTTGTGGCTGCTGTTTGCGTTGATGGTGTTGTTTTTCCACACATCGGCATTCGATTCGTCGACACGATAGATCATGAGACCATGACCGGGAAGATATTTGTTCCAAACTTCATTCTGACGGTTTTCCACAAGGAAATATTCCTTGTCGTAGATGGTGTTGATGCGGAAACCCTGATTGGAGATGTTTAGCGATTCGAGTTTGTAATCACCGGATGTGTCGAGAAGCTTGGGCTCCACGAAGCCAGCATACATGCGTTCAAAGAAGGTATATGCGCATGGAGTTTTCGATTCATTCAGATAGGGACCGCCGGCCATTATCGACCAGGTGCCGGGATGAACTGACTGGCCGCCGGTGGCATAATTGGTATCATAGAGGTCGGGGAGACCGAGCACGTGAGAGAACTCGTGGCAGATTACGCCAACACCATCGAGCTGCTTGTTGGCGGGAGCACCGTAAAGCTCTGTCGAGCAGGCATAGCGGCCAAACTTCACGCCGTCGAGCGAATAAGACTGTACTTCCCAGGCGTGTGGCCAGATGAAATTCTGGTTGTTGTTACCGAAGTTTGAGCCGGCGCCGGCGAATATGACGTAGAACATGTCGACGGTACCGTCGCCGTCGGCGTCATAGTCTTTATAGTTAACCTGACTGTCGGCAGCTGCGAGTGCGGCTTTGATAACTGTCTGGGCATTGGATGTCTGACGCGGATATGTAGACGCATAATTGATGGTCACGGGGCCAACCACATCGAAATGTGGTGCGAACTTGCCCATCGAGCTATAATTGAAATAGTCTTTTACGCTACCGGTGCATTCTATCTTCTCGGGGATCTGACCCGTGGTCATGTAGCCGTTGAAGTTTTCTTTGTTGGCCATGTCCTCGGCAATCTGCGGATAATCAGACCTGGAGAATTTTACGTCACTGAATTCAACGAGGATAATAAGACCTTTGAATTTCGAGTAGTCGAAGACGGGAGCCTTTGAGGGAGCGGTCATTTGCTGAAGATCGGCTTTCATTGCTTTCTGCACCGTAGTCGCCGATTGGGCTGCGAGCTGTGCCTTTTCGAGGTTCGAATTCACGAAAGCCTTTTCAGCCGAAGACCGAAGGGCAAAATCATGGGCGGCTACATTCGAGGCGGTAAGGGCTCCGTCAGAGCCCTTTAAGGCATATTCCCAGGCACCGCTTGCCTCGTTGCGTACTAGAGCGTAGCCGTCAAGGCTTACGGTCATGTTGTTGAATTCATCGCCCACGAGACGGAGAGTAATATAGCTTCCGTCGGGCTGCAACACTTTGACAGGCACGGGACAAGCCGGTACCGCGGAGGCTGCCAGGCCCATCGTAAGGCCTGTAAGAGTAAGACTCAGTTTGTTTAGAAGTTTTTGCATCTTATAAATTTTTTCGGAAATGAAATGATAGTTTCATGGTGAATTGCCGGAGTTAAGACATACTGCCTAAAATCCAACTTTGCAAATTTATGAAATTTTATTTTAAATATAGAAATAAATTGTGAAAAAGATTAGAGATTATTTTGAAAAAGATGGCTAAATAGTAAAAAATGATCTGAAAATATACCCAAAGACGGACGCGGCAGCCCTGAATGGTAAGTTCCGGCATGACTCTGCTGTCTTTCCGTCAGTTTATATTTTACAACTTTTGTTAAATGCTGGAGGAGGAATAGAAATCTTCCAAAAAAATTCACTAATTTTGCGTAAATACGAATATTTGATTTTTTGAGGCTGCAGTGATTAAGAATCGGCTGACCAGCTTTATAATAATAAATTGAGAATATCATCATGTTTAAGAATCTTTTAAGGAATCTTCCTCCGGTTACTCTTAACCTATTGATTATAAATATACTCGTATACATTATAATGGCAGTGTCGCCTACGGCCTCGGCAATGATCGACCGTTACGGAGCGCTGCATTATTTCAGCTCGCCCGCATTCAATCCGGCACAGTTCTTTACTTACATGTTTGTCCATCAGGGCTTCACTCACTTGTTTTTCAACATGTTCGCTCTTCTTATGTTTGGCGGCGTGATTGAGCGGTCGATGGGTAGCGGCAGATTCCTGTTCTACTATATCTCCTGCGGTCTTGGAGCTGCGCTGATTCAGACGGGTGTCTTCGCTTTTGTGATAAACCATGCATCGGCAGGTCTCAGCCCGGATGCCATAGAATACTCCATCCGCGAGGGCTATGTATCCATGACTACTGGCTCGGATTTTTACGGCACATTGCAGATGCGCGACCTCGCCATACTGGTCAATACTCCCATGGTGGGCGCCTCGGGCGCGATTTACGGCGTGCTCCTCGCCTTCGGTATGCTTTATCCCAACCAGCCTCTGTATCTCTTCTTCATACCCGTGCCAATTAAAGCCAAATGGGTGGTCATCGGCTATGGCGCGCTTGAGCTCCTGCTCGGCATATCGCAGTACCAGAGCAGCAATATCGCTCATTTCGCCCACCTCGGCGGCATGCTCATAGGCTTGCTGATAATCCTGTACTGGAAGAAAAAAGGGCTGTTTAACAACCGCTGGTTTTTCTAAACGGAGAGAACAGAATGGGCTATCTCGAGGGTCACAGCATACCGCGCGAATATCGCCGGGGGCATCATCGCCAGCATCGTAAGGAACAGAATAAAACTTTGCGGTGGTGGCAGGTAGCACTGCTAGTGCTCCTCGTCATTGTCAATATCGCAATATGCGCAGGAATGGTATGGAGCGCCTACGCCGGAGAAACCGATCCGACCGAGAAACCGTGGAGCGGAGTCATAGCAATGGCCTTCCCCATAGCTTTGTTCGCAGTGCTCCTGCTTTTTGTCATAGACTTTTTCGCACTGAAAAAGCTGATGATGCTCCCCTTGCTCGCCTGCGTCGCGGCATTGCCTTCGATTCTCAATTTCTCACCTTTTAATATATTTGACAGAAAGGTACTCGAAGGCAAAGAAAAGGATGTTTTCACCCTTATGAGCTATAACGTATATAATTTTGCACCTTACGGCATGGTGAGCTACAAGGGCGATTATAATCCGTATATAGATTTTATCCTCAAAGAGCAACCCGACATTGTATGCATACAGGAAGCGACCGAGACATTCCCGTCTGAAAATGTTTCGATAACCCGTGAGCAGACCGACTCTCTCGCAAGGGTTTACCCATACCGCATCTTCACGGGCGAAAGTTTTTGCCTCCTGTCTAAGTTCCCGGCAAAGAGCGTGGAAATAGGCCACATAGGGCTCAACCGCCGCTATCCGTCGGTCGCCGCTTACAGGGTAAACATAAAGGGCATGGATGTAAATATATTTAATCTGCATCTATGCTCGATAGGTCTTACCCGTGAGGACAAGCAGCTTTATGGCGAAATCACATCGCTCGACAACGATGGCGGCGTAAGGTCAACGCTTCGCGACTTCAAGACCCAGTTGCTTTATAAACTCTGTGCGGCCAATGTGCAGAGAGCCAAAGAGACAAACGAACTGATAGAGGCCCTGAAGAAATATGCCGGCCCCAATGTCATTATTACGGGAGACTTCAACGATACCCCCGGCTGCTATGCATTGAGAAGGCTCGGCGACGCGGGTTTCCATGAGGTATATCCCGAGGTGGGTTTCGGGCCGATGATTACCTATAACGCCAATCGTTTTTATTTCCGCATCGACCATACTCTTTATAAAGGAGCGATGGAACCGCTGAAAATGGAAAAGGGAGATATCACGGTTTCAGACCATTATCCGCTCACTACCACCTTCATCCTGAAAGATGATGATTGAGAACACAAACTTTTATATTACAGCATATTATATAACCGACAAAACCAAAACCATATAAGACATGAAATCCTCAAAACTACTCATATATACACTCTCGGGAGTGATGATGTTTCCGGTCGCCATGCTCACCGGCTGTTCTTTGTTTCAGGACCAGACGGAGACTAAAGTGATAAGAGTGACTGAAGGCGATGGCAGAGCGATTGTGCAACAGACTGCAAATTCCTCCAAAAAGGAATCGAAGGTAGTGCGTGTACCCAAAACTACAGACGATTCATCGACAGCTCAGGCCGGGAAGTCTGGTAAATCAAGCAAAGCCGCAGACAAAAAGACCGATAAAAAGGATAAGAACAAAAAGGATAAAAAGAATAAGAAGAATAATAAGATTAGAGTCACAGCTCAGGAAGCTAACAAGGGTACGACACAGACAGTGAAGCTAACGGAGGCTGAGATGAACTCGTCGCTAAATAATCTGCTCGGAGAATGGACGGTGGAGAGCGTTGGCTCGCTTACCATACCTGTTACCGATGAAATGCCTTATGTGACATTCGGCGATGACGGCAAGTTTTATTCCTCAAACGGCTGCAACGTGCTTAACGGAAGCTATGGCCTTTCGGGTGACAGAATTAAATTCTCTAATGTATTGTCTACCATGAGATACTGCTCGGGTCTCGATTATGATATAAGGATAAACAGCATAATCAACTCGGATAAATCGGTGCAGATAAAAATCAAGCGTATCGGCCAGGACTCCTATCTTTATTTCCTTAATACCTCGGGTAATGTGGAAATGACCTGCCGCCGTCATAACATGGAGTATCTCAACGGTCTCTGGCAGATTGTTTCGGTAAACGGCCAGAGGCTCGACAACGAGGATATTAATATCTTCTTTGACGTGAATGAACTTAAACTTCATGGCAATACAGGGTGCAATTTCTTCAACGGCGACATTTATATCGATCCTTCGAGAAGTAACGCGATAGACCTGAGCAATATGGCCGTGACACGTATGGCCTGTCCGAATGCCGAAATTGAGAACGCCATACTGCTTGCCCTTGAGCAGGTGACAACGGCGTTGAACAACCGGGCGGGCGAAGTGCTCTTGCTCGACAATTCCGACAAAGAAATTATCACATTAAGGAAACTTGAAATTTCAGAATAACGACATGAAATACACTTATACGACAAGCGGAACGTGCTCGCGACAGATTGATTTTGAAATCGACGACGAGGGCAAGATAAGAAACGTGAAATTCACCGGCGGCTGTCACGGCAATACACAGGGCGTAAGCCGTCTGGTAGAAGGCATGAATGCAGACGAGGTAATTGCTCGCCTCTATGGAATAAGATGCGGAGCGAAACCCACATCCTGCCCCGACCAGCTTTCCCTGGCCATCCGCCTTGCCCAGGACGCCGCCCGTAAATAGTTAGCCGCCGCAAATTAAACTTTCCATTGCTTTAAATGTTATTAAGTTAGATTTTAAAACTAACATAACTACCTATAACTTAAGAAATGGAAAGGAAAATATCATTTGATGAGCTTCGTAAAGCCGTAGTCGAAGCATACGAAAATTATAAAAGTGAAAACGGTGGTGAAGTCGATCCCAGACTTGAAGACGTAGACTGCAAGGATTTCGGCATCTCGATGATGCTTACCGACGGTACCGTAATCAACAAGGGCGACGTGAACAAGAAATTCGCTCTGGGCGGTATTGCCAAAATGCTAGCCCATGTAGTGCTGCTTCAGCAGAATTCAGTTGATCAGCTTCTCGACAAGAGCGGCTTCATCAAGGGCAAGATGTGCAAGCCCAAAGACTTAGGTGTAAGCGCACATGGAGTACGCGCAGTGAGTGCCATCGAGCCCACCGGCGACGCTGACGGCAAGTGGGATGTAATCATGTCGACGATGCTCAATATGCTCGGCGATTCAGAACCCGACCTCGACGACAAGCTTTATGAAAAACTTGTAGCAGACGAGCTCAAAGCAAATGTCGAGGACAAAATCGCTCAGGCCGAGTTCTCGCTTTACGATGACGCACAGACAGCCATCAAGGGTTATCTCAAACTGAAATCAATGAAGGTCGATGCAGTGCAGCTCGCCACAATCGGAGCCACAATTGCAGCCGACGGCCGCAATCCCAAGACCGGAGAGCCCGCTTTCGACGGCACGCTCGCAGCCCCCATCGTTACCCTTATGGCAATCAATGGCCCGCATCACCGTTCGATTCCATGGATTATGCAGACCGGTCTGCCCGCCGAATCGAGCTTTTCGGGTGCCATCGTAGCCGTAATGCCCGGTTTAGGCGCAATCGCAGCATATTCGCCGAAACTCTGTGTCGACTGCGGCATCTCCATCAAGGCCATGAAAGCCATCCGCTACGTCGCAAATAAGCTCCAGCTCAATGTATTTGCATCGGCAAGAGTTGAGGTCGAGAAATAAAAGAAATACCACTTAAGCTTATAGCTTAAAAGACAATAAAGAGCCTGTGGCAGAAGTTTCATACACTTTGCCACGGGCTTCGCTTTAAATTTATGCCTTAATATTTAACGTGAGTTCGACAAAAGCAATTAGAATAAAGTCAGCTGATTGCCTTGTGCAAACTCCAAAGAAATAGACGGTTTCTTTGGGAAAAAAACAGTAGGCGGCTATAGCTCTCAAGGCATTGGTAATGAAACTAGCGAAAGACCGATGTCTTGAGTGTTCTATTTGAGCAATGTTCTTAAGTTCATCATTGACGGATTCAATAAGAGCTCTTTTGCGCAGCATAATCTTGTCGGAGACGGACATGAGCGAGTTTCTCATGTTATTCTTGACTTTGGTAATAAGTTGAATTCCATTCATAAAAAGAAATTATTACTGTCCGCTAAACTATAGTAAGCAATAAAAAAAATAGGGCCGATTC
>CAYZFL010000020.1:19871-20160 GCA_964477785.1 uncultured Bacteroides sp. | reverse complement strand
GCGTCTGCGCGTGCTGATGCAGAACGCCAAGGCCGCAAACATGCCCAAGGACACCGTGGAGCGCGCCATCAAGAAAGCCACCGATAAAAACGCCGGCGACTATAAGGAAATCACCTACGAAGGATACGGCCCCCACGGCATCGCAATCTTTGTAGAGGCAGCCACCGACAACAATACCCGCACCGTGGCCAACGTGCGCTCATATTTCACCAAACACGGCGGCAGCCTCGGCACCCAGGGCTCGCTCACTTTCCTCTTCGACCACAAGGTGATGCTTAAGATACAGGCA
>CAYZFL010000020.1:0-19861 GCA_964477785.1 uncultured Bacteroides sp. | reverse complement strand
CCACAAGTGCGTGTTTAAAATCCGCCCCAAGGAAGGCGAGGAACTCGAAGAACTGGAACTCGACCTTATCGACTACGGCGTAGACGAACTCGAGCTCGACGAGGAAGAAAACGTGATAATCCTGTACGGCGCATTCGAGGAATTCAACAACCTGCAGAAACACCTCGAGGAAAACGGCTACGAAATCGTAAGCGCCGAATTCGAGCGTATCCCCAACGACTTCAAGGATGTAACTCCCGAGCAGCGCGAATCGGTGATGAAACTTCTTGACAAGCTCGAAGAAGACGAAGACGTGCAGAACGTCTTCCACAACATGCGCGAAGAAGAAGGCGAAGAAGAATAAAAAAGATACTTAAAACGCGCTGCGTCAGGCTTTATATTAAACAAGCCCTGCCCGTAGCGCGTTTTAATCTTGAATCTCCATTAACTTCTTAACAAACCCTCTTTTTCACAACGAAGTGGTTTAGGGCCACTTCTATAAAACCACATCAGCCATGAACGACGATACCCGAAACAAGGAAAGCTGGAAAGACATAGCCACCTTCTCAACCGACTGGGAAGCGCATATCGCGCAGGGCGTGCTCGACGAGCATGACATTCCCTCAGTACTCAACAACGAGGCATTCGCTTCGGTCTATCCCATAGGCTTCAACACGATAGGCGGCATCACGCTGCTTGTGCCGGCCGACAAGGCCGAAGAAGCCCTTGAGCTGATAAAAAACTGCGACAAAGGGGAGGAATGACGGTCTGCCAATAAGACTAATCGGCCAATTAGTCCTCCCGCCACCGAGCTATGATTAACGAAGACACTTGTGCTGCCGCGGCCAAAAAACCGTTGCTGGGCCTCACGCTCGCCGGGCTCAGGGAGGTCTGCGCCCGTGAAGGACTACCCTCCTTCGCCGCAAAGCAGATAGCCAGAAGGCTATATGTAAACCGGGCGAAGACCATCGACGAGATGACCGAGCTGTCGAAAGTCGCCCGCGAGAAGCTCAACGCAAAATATACCGTGGGGCTCTACGCACCGTCATCGGGCATGGAATCGGTTGACGGCACGGCAAAATACCTCTTCAAAGTGCCGTCAACGGCAGAGGCAACCGGCTCAGAGAAAACTGAGACCGCCGAGGACTCCGAGTGCTCCAAGTCACTCCGCCACCGCGGTGTGATTGAGAGCGTGTATATCCCCGACCGCGACAGGGCCACAATCTGCGTATCGTCGCAGATAGGCTGCAGGATGAACTGCTCGTTCTGCTTCACGGGCCGCAACGGCTTCCACGGCAATCTCACGGCGGGAGATATCATGAACCAGATACTCTCGATACCGGGCAGCGAAAACCTCACCAACATAGTGTTTATGGGTATGGGTGAGCCTTGCGACAACCTTCAGCCAGTGCTCGACGCCATAGAGATACTGACATCGGACTGGGGCATGGCCTGGAGCCCGAAGCGCATCACGGTGTCATCGGTGGGCAAGCTCGAAGACATGAAAAAGCTTGTGGAGAGCACCCGCGTGCATATAGCGCTGAGCGTCCATTCGCCTTTCGCCGAAGAGCGCGAGGAACTTATGCCCGTCGAAAAAGTGTGGCCGGTAAAGAAAGTGATCGAAATGCTGAGGGGCTTTGATTTCGCGCATCAGAGGCGCCTCTCGGTGGAATATATCATGTGGCGGGGCATCAACGACGATTTCCGCCATGCCGATGCGCTGGCACGGCTTGTGAAGGGGACCTCGGCAAGAGTAAACCTCATATCCTATCACGCGGCTCCGGAGGACCCAAGACAACGGGCCCTGCCGAAGATCATGGAGGCCTTCCGCGACCACTTGAACGAATTGGGCGTCACGGCGACGATACGCGCCTCAAGAGGCGAGGATATAATGGCCGCCTGCGGCATGCTCGCCGGAAAAGAAAAATAAAAATTTTAAAATGGAAAGGAAAATAAGGGTGGCAATCACCCACGGAGATATAAACGGAGTGTCGTATGAGGTGATACTCAAGGTACTCGAAGACAATCGAATACTCGAGCTTTGCACACCTGTGGTCTACGGCTCGGGCAAAGTGGCCTCATATTACCGCAAGGCGCTGGAGCTTCCGCAGATAAGCTTCACGCAGATAAGCAAAGGCGAAGACATACGCGACGGAGCGCTCAACATGCTTAATGTCATAGCCGAAGAAATAAAGCCCGAACCGGGCCAGTCGAGCCCGGCAGCCGGCAAAGCGGCCTTCACGGCCCTCGAACGCGCCGTGGCCGACCTTCGCGCCGGGCTGGTTGACGTGCTTGTGACTGCCCCCATAAACAAACAGAACATACAGAGTGACGTATTCACATTTCCGGGCCATACCGAATACCTGCAGGCATCGCTCGGCGACGAGAACTCGCAGGCGCTGATGATACTTTGCTCCGACACACTCAGGGTGGCACTTGTGACCACGCATCTGCCCATGGCAAAAATCGCCGACAGCCTCAGCCGCGAACTCGTTGCAGAAAAAATCAAGCTCTTCTCCGAGAGCCTACACCGCGACTTCGGCATCAGCCATCCGCGTGTGGCCGTGCTGGCTCTCAATCCTCATGCCGGCGACGGCGGGCTGCTCGGATCGGAGGAGGAGGAAATCATCGTTCCGGCCATTAAAGACATGATGGACAAAGGAGTTATGGCCTTCGGGCCATACGCGGCCGACGGATTCTTCGGCTCGGGAGCCTTCCGCCATTTCGACGGCGTATTAGCCATGTATCACGACCAGGGCCTGGCACCTTTCAAGACCATATCGATGGGCAACGGGGTGAATTTCACCGCCGGACTGCCCTACGTGCGCACCTCGCCCGACCACGGCACCGGCTACGACATAGCCGGGAAAGGACAGGCCGACGAATCCTCACTCAGGGAGGCAATCTATATGGCTCTCGATGTGTATCGCAACCGCCTGCGCGACGACGAGGCACACAGCAATCCTTTGCGCCGCCAGTACCACGAAAAAGGATCGGACAACGTTGTGCTCGACCTCAAGTCGGATGAATAACCGGAACTGTAATTACCGGGCGAGGCGCGGCCTTGCCCCACCCTCACAGACACCACAAGAGCGGCGAAAAAAAGACAATGGCAAAAATAAACGCCATAATACTTGCGGCGGGGCTCGGCACGAGGCTCGCCGCCGTTTCATGCGGCCATTCCAAGGCCATGACACCGGTGGGAGGCGTGCCGCTGCTTAAGCGTCAGCTCGACAGCCTTGCGCCCTATATTGACGGCACGACGGTTGTGGCAATAAGGGAAGAAGACCGGGAGGCTGCTGAATTTCTGAGAAAAAATTATCCGAAGGTGATAATATCGACGAAATCGACCGAGTGCGGGCTGGATACATTATATTTCGCCGTGAAAGTTGACGGGCAAGGCGCGGCCTCGCCCCTACCACAAGGGCAGCACGCGATTGACGGGCGAGGCGCGACTTCGCCCCTACAAGGCGCCGACCGGACACTGGTGGTTACCGTCGACAGTTTTTATGACGCAGGAGATATGGCACGATATATCGCCGCTCTGAGGGAAACGGAGGCCGATGCACTGATGGCCGTAACGGAGCTTGACGATGACGAGAAACCGCTCTATCTCCACTGCACTGAAGAGATGGATGTGAGAGCCTTTTCAGGGGAAAAAATACCCGTAAAAGGCTCCGGAAGGGCTGAAACCGGCATGGAAGCCGGGGAAGGGCATGAAATTATCTCCGCAACTTTTGTCTCTGCCGGAATCTACGGACTTTCAAACCGGGCATTGGAAACTGTGGGCGATTGTCATGCCGCAAAAAAACGCCGGCTGAGAGAATTTCAGCAGGCGCTTATAGATTCAGGTCTTAATGTCAGGGCCTTTCTCTTCGGGGAGGTTTATGACCTCGACAGGCCGGAGGACCTTGAGAAGGCAACCAATTGGGCCTAATGGGTCTAATCAGTCTAATTGGTCTAATTATGTATGAATTAGAAATCACATCGGCGGGGTGAAGTCGATGGTGTCGCTGTTTTTGAACTTTACCGGGCGATAGCCAGGGATTTTTTCCTTCTGGGTAAGCCAGTAGGTGACGGCCCATGCGAGGAGGAAATAGACCACCGCAAGAATCCACAGCCACATATAATCGTAGCCCACTTCGGTAAGGGAGGCATTGTTTGAGTTGATGCGGATGAAGCCCTGGACGCCCCATGTGGCCGGCACAAGGTCGCCGAGCCAGCTCCAGATGCCGGTAATGGCATAACGGGGCCAGGTAAGACCCGAGAGGAACAGGAAAAGCACCGAGGTAAAGACTATCACCACAAAGCTGCTTTCGCGCTCGGTAACGAAGAGATTCAACACCATGCCGAACATCACGGAGGCAAGCATCATGGGGAAGATAAAGGCCAGGTAGGTCCAGATGTCGCCGTAGTGAGGCAGCTCGAAAATCTCGGGAATGAAATGGAGCACATAGAAAGTCATGGGCACGTAAATCGCCAGATAGCAGAGGGCTTTTCCGAAGATGAGCTGAGTGGAGTTTACTCCCGAGACCATGAGGGGATCGTAGCCGCCATTTACTCGGCGACGCTCTCGCGAGCTGGCGCCGAGAAGGCACACACCCAGGACAAGACTCTGCTGGAGAATGAGCACAAGAATGCCGGGGATGACGAACGATGCGAAACCCTGCTCGGGGTCTCCGAGAAAATTAGCCTCGCTTTTCATGGGCGTCGCAGCGGATGATAAACTCGAGGCACCCATGCTCTCTATCTTTTTCAATGTGATTTTCTGAGTAAGATGCATCTGATACTCAGTCACCGCGCTGTAGAGAGCGCGATACTTCAGCAGGAGCTGCATGTCGAAATACATAGGCACAGTGGCCTGCTCGCCCTGACCTATCTTCTTGTCATAGTCGCGGGGAATCTCGAAAATTGCGGCTACCTTGTTTGAGCCCATCCAGTCTTTTGCCTCGTTGAGGTCTGAGGCATAGCCGTAGATATCGATAGCCGGGGCGGCGGAAATCTCCTGAACAAACTGTCTCGAGGCGGCTGTGCGGCAGTTGTCGACCACGGCCACGGGACACTTGGTCACAATCTCGGGATTGTAAATAAGTGTATAGGTAACGGGGTAGAGCAATGGGAGGGCGATGAAGAAGAGGAGCGCGCCGCCGTCCTTGCGCACGATGCGGAACTCGCGCCGGAACACGCGGGCCATGCCCAGCCACCAGTTGTATATCTTATGTCTCATCGTATTTGCCATATATTGTTGCTGATCAAGGCACATACACGGGTCTGAGGCATGCTTTCCTAAGCCTTCCGCAGAGCAGCCAGCCTATAAGGGGATAGACAAGCAGGGCCACGAAATCGAGGCGGCAGTAGAAAATGTCGAAGCCGTTGAGTATGTGTGTGGCATAAATCATGAAATAGTATCTCACCGGCATTGCATAGCCGAAGATGGCGATCCATCCGTACATGTTTTCCATGGGGAAGGAGAAGCCGGTGAAAGAGAACGACAGGATGCCCATAAGGGAGCATATCGAGAGGGCGATGCGCGGATTGGGCACAACCGAACAGACAAAGATGGCAAAGAACTGGCAGGCGACAATCATGAGGAAAATTGCCAGTATTAGCCATCCCATAGAGCCGTTCTGGGGGAAATGAAGGTAATGGAAAAAAACGCTTTCCATCAGCACTGCCACGGCCGTGAAGGCGATAGTCTGGGGGAAGAGTTTGCCGAACAGCGCCACTCCCATGCTTCCGCGGGCGGTGCGGAGCCACTCCGGGGAGGTGCCTTTCTTGATTTCATCTGTAATGCTGAATGCCGTAACGATCAGCACCATTAGCGCGAGCAACCCGGCCATAAAAGATGGGCAGAGATAGTAGCTGTAGTTTGTCCAGGGATTAGCTATGCCATGATCCTGAATGGCCACGGGCATTGTCATGGCCGAGACCTGCTCGGGGTCGGCGCCGAGGGCCACAAGCTTGGCTGTTACGAGCTGTCCGGTGGTGGTGACTGCCACGGTCTTGAAACCTTTGAATGAGAGCGTGGCGGGCACGAAATAGGTCATGTTGGTGTAATACTCCACCGTTGGGGTCTTGCCGGCGCCCACATCCTTCGAGAAGTTGTGGGGAATGACGAAGAAGGCCACGATATCGCCGCGTCTCACAGCTGCGAGGGCGTCGTCGTAAGACTCGCAGTAATCTTTCACGTCGATAAGCTCCGTGGCATTGAGGTTGCGGGTGATTTCGCGCGACATCTGCGAGTGGTCGAGGTCGACAATGGCCGAGGGCACCTTCATGGGCAGACCTTCGCCGAAGAGCGTCACGAAGAAGACGAGCATCATCACCGGCACCACGACAATCGCGAAGAGATAAAGCTTGCGCGAGCACATGCTTCTCACTCCGCGTCTCAGTGACGCCACTATGCCTGTTTCTTTGAAATTCATTAGTCTGAAATCTTTATTAAACCTGCGATATTGAGGCAAAAAGCCCCCGGGAACCCGGGTTGGGAAAGATCCGGAACCTTATTTTTTGTATATGGCCGACATTCCGGGACGGAGGTCGGGGATATTCTTTTCGGGACGAGCCTTGACCTGAAAGGTGCGGCTGTCCCAGTGTCCGGTCGATTTGGTTGAGCGCCAGGTGGCGTATGTGCCCATGTCGCGCAGATAGTATACCTTCATGTCGTATTCGGCGTTGCCGAGAGCGGGGATGTGCACCTTGATGGTCTTGCCCTGACGGAAGTCATCGAGGAGCTCCTCGCGGACATTGAACACAACCCAGCGGTCGTCGGTCTTGAGGAGGTTGATTATTGGAGCACCCATGGCCACGAGCTCGCCCACCTCGGGATAAACCTGGTCGACGGTGCCGTCGCAGGGAGCTGTGAGGTAAGCGTCCTCAAGCACGGCCTCGACCACCTTCACGCCTCCTCCGGCAGCATTTACCATGGCAGCGGCGGCAGCCTTATCCTCTTTCTGGGCACCGGCCACGGCGAGGTCATAGTTGCTCTTGGCGGCTTTCTCGCCGGCGACGGCCGCATCATAGGCCGCCTTGGCCTCATCACGTTTCTGCTCTGATATCACGCCTTCCTTATAGAGGTTTTCCATACGTGTATAGGTCTTCTGAGCAATTTCCGAAGCGGCTTTGGCCTGAGTCCAAAGGTCATGAGCCGCGGAGATGATCTGGGTGCGCGTGCCTGCGTCGACCTTTGTCTCGGCTGCCTCGGCTACCGATTTGATGGCCTCGGCCTGACCGAGCTGTGCCTCGGCTTCGGCTGAATGGATGCGCACGAGGGTATCGCCCTGATGCACGGTGTCGCCTTCCTGCACATAAAATTCGACCACACGGCCCGGGAGCTTGCCGGAAACCTTTACGGTGGTGCCGTCGACCTGACCCTCGATTATCTCGGGCGGGTTGTTGAGAAATAAAAATCCTACTATGGCGAAAACAATCACAAGGAGCAGTACTATACCCATTGTGATTAGAAGACCTCTCTGGGCCTTTTTCTCGCCCGGACCCGTCGGCTCCTCTGGCATCAGCGGGAATTGTTTTGTTGTGTCTTTGTCGTTTGCCATGACTGTCTTATGCTTTTGTGATTAATAGTTTTGAATTTAGGGGTTTAATCCGTCTAATTGGTCTGATCGGTTATTTATCGTTGCCGGTGTAGAGCATGCCTTTGACTTTGCTCAGGTATGTCTTGCAGAGCCTTACGTCGATGGCGGCGTCGATCTGCTCGGAGTGTGCCTTTAGCCATGCGGTCTGGGCTTCCATCACATTGTCGGTGGTGGCCACTCCCTCGCGGAATGCAAGGTTGGCCGTGCGCAGATTCTCGTCGGCCTTGGCGAGGTTTGCCTCGGTCATGGCGAGCGTCTTGTAGCTTTCCTCCGATTTATACTCAGCCTGATTTACCTGCAGGTCGATGAGGTCGCGTGCGTCAGCCATGCGCAGTTTCATTACCGTGGCCTCACTTTCAGCGGCTTTCATCTTGTAGTAGTTGCCTCCCCAGTGCCAGAGTGGGATCTGGGCGGTTACACCGAGCGACCATCCTCCGCCCCAGCTCCGGTGGAAACCGTCGTTGAGGTTGGGGTTTGTGATATGATAGCTGCCTACGAGAGCGATTTTGGGAAGCATTGAGGCACGGGCCACGTTTTTCTGCTGCTCGGCCACGTTTATGGCGGCGTTGAGCGCCTTGAGGTCGGGACGGTTATAATATACGTCGGCCATATTTACAGGCTCCGGCTCATAACGGCCGGTGGCTGTCACGTCCTTGTCCTCGTCGGCGAGAGTCATCTCCGTGTGTACCGGGAGGCCGCAGACCTGAGCGAGGGCCATGCGCGAGAGCGAGAGCCCGTTTTCCACCTTGGTGAGGTCGACCTGGGCCGAATTTAGCTTCACATCGACGCTCAGCACGTCACTGCGGGTGCAGACGCCCTGGTCAAACATCAGATGGACGTTTCGCGAGAGGGTGTCGAGCAGATTCACATAGCTCTTTGCCAGACGCTCCTTTGCTGCGAGCGAAACCACCTGCCAGTAAGCGGCGTCGACGGCATAAATCACATTCTCGGCCTCCGAGGTATGTAGAGCCTCGGCGGCGGCGCGTGCAAAGCCAGTGATTTTATTCATGGCCACAATCTTGCCACCCATAAATATCGGCTGGGTAAGAGTAACGGCGCCAAACATCACCTGCCTGGTGTTGAATTTCATCGCCTCCTTGGGAATTATCGCCACGGTCGAAGGAATATACTGGCCATCCGGGCCTTTAATGGGAAGATGTGTCTCTGGATTCGTCACCAGGTTATATTCATATTTGCCCGTGAGGGGATTAAATGTCTGGGTGGGGAGCATGGCGTCTTTCGAAAGGAGCGAAATCTCGTTTGAATTCCACGCATAGCCGCCATATAGATCGAGAGCGGGCAGATAGGCTGCAAAAGCCTCCTTCTTCTGATAGTCGGCCATCTTGATATTCTCACGCGACATCATAAGACTCTTGTTTGACTTAAGAGCCATTGCGCGGCATGAATCGAGGCTCACTGTGCTCCGGGCATATGAGACGGCGGAAGAAAAGCATAATGCGATTACTCCTGCCATTGTAAGTAGTTTATTTCTCATCTCTTTTTATATAAATGGATGAATAAAACGGTTTTGCGAAATTGTCAGCGTGTAATTGTTCCTCCCGCTTTCCGCAGGTGGTTACAAATTTAACATTTTCTCCTTAAATAAAGTTTTATAGCAGAAAAATAAATTAAAAATTGGCCAAAAGAGCGAATAAATTGGCAAATTATGTGACTGTCAGAAATGAATATGAGGGTGGAAAAATATATTTAATCAATGAAGCCTTAGGTCAGACGGGAAGACCGCGTGAGTCCGCGTTTACTAAAACCATGTCCGTTTTCGGACAGGATTATTCAACGTAAACATCTGCAAATCAGGCATACTTGACTTTTAGGAAACTATTATTATAATTTTGTGTAGAAATTTAAATTCCTTTAGAAAAATAATCTTTAAGATTTATGGACATAAAGATAGAGAAAAAGCAGTTGCGCCGCGAGTCGGCAAAGCGATATGTCAAATACGGCGCAATAATAGCGGCCGTGATAGCCGTGGTGGCGATATTGATCGCAAGCATGGGCAAGGACATAAACCGCAACGATATCATCATAGGAACGGTTGACGAGGGTTCGCTCGACATCACCGTTCCGGCCTCGGGGCGCGTGGTACCGGCCTACGAGGAGATTATCACCTCGCCTGTAAGCAGCCGCGTGCTCAAGGTCTTCGCCCAGGCCGGCGACTCGGTAAAGGCCGGTCAGCCTCTGCTTGAAATCGACCTCAGGCAGGAGGAGACCGACTTTGACAAGCTGGTCGACCGCCGCAACATGCAGCGCCAGGAGCTCACGCAGCTCGAGCTGAGCCACCGCACCCTGCTGAGCGACCTTGAGATGCAGATAGAGGTGAGCGAGATGGAGGTCAACCGCCTTAAGATAGAGGTGGAGAACGAGCGTCGTCTCGACAGCATAGGCAGCGGCACTGGCGAGCGCGTCCGTCAGGCCGAAACGGCATGGCAGTCGGCCGTGCTTCAGCTTCGCCAGCTCCGTACCAAGCTGGCCAACGAGCGCAAGCGCACCGTAGCGGCCGAAGGCGTGCAGAAGCTCAACGTGAGCAGCATCGACAAAGACATCGACCTCGCGCGCCGCACATTGCAGCTGGGCCAGATACCCGCACCGCTCGACGGCGTGCTCACCTTCATCAGCACCGACCTGGGCGCGCCTGTGGGTGCCGGAGAAAAGGTCGCAGTGGTTTCAGACCTGTCGAGCTTCCGCATCGACGCCGAGATTCCTGAGGGCAGCAGCGGCCGCGTCACCGTGGGTTCGCCCGTGACAGTGAGAATAGGCAGCGGACAGCTGCAAGGCACTGTCTCAAACATCACTCCCCAGGCAAAAGGCGGTGTGGTGAGCTTCGTGGTGAGACTCGACGACCCGCGCAACAGCCGCCTCCGTTCAGGCCTCCGTGCCGAGCTTTACGTGGCCTACGGCTATAAAGACAAAGTGACAAGAATTCCCGTCGGCAAGTTCTTCAAAGGCCCCGGCGAATACCAGCTCTTCGTGCTCGACGGCGAGAACAAGCTCGTGAAGCGCGGCGTGAAACTCGGCGACAGCAACCGCGAGTTTGCCGAGGTAATCTCGGGCCTTAATCCCGGCGACCGCGTGGTGGTGAGCGACATGTCGAAATATCAGAACGACGGCTCGCTCAATATAAAATAGACCCGCCTCCCCGACGAACAATATCACTGGAAAATAAATCAATTAACCCATAATCTCTCTAATCAGACATTTAAAACATGGCAAACGAAAACAAAACGGAAAATCCGGCAAACTCTCCGATAATAAAACTGGAGGGCATAAGCAAAGTATACCGCACCAAAGAAATCGAGACCATAGCTCTCGACAATATCAATCTCAGCGTCAATAAAGGCGAGTTTCTGAGCGTGATGGGCCCCAGCGGCTGCGGCAAGTCCACCCTGCTCAATATCATAGGTGTGCTTGACAAACCCACGGGCGGAGATGTGAAAATACTCGGCCAGGACTGCAACACCCTCAATGACTCACAGCTCTCTCACTTCCGCAACCGCAACATAGGATTCGTGTTCCAGAGCTTCCACCTCATACCCTCGCTCAATGTGGCTGAAAACGTAGAACTGCCGCTCATCTACCGCTCGGGCCTCAGCGCCCGCGAGCGCAAGGAAAGGGTAGAGAAAGTGCTCGAGCGCCTCGAAATGAGCCACCGCATCAAGCATTTGCCGGCCCAGCTCTCGGGCGGTCAGTGCCAGCGAGTGGCCATCGCCCGCGCCATTGTGGGAAACCCCGACATAGTGCTCGCCGACGAGCCCACCGGTAACCTCGACAGTAAAATGGGCGCCGAGGTGATGGAGCTGCTCCACCGCCTCAACAAAGAAGACGGCACCACCATAGTGATGGTGACACACAACGAGGCCCAGGCCCGCGAGACCGACCGCATAGTGCGCTTCTTCGACGGCCGCATAATAGGATAAGGCGCAGTGCAGCCGCGTATTAACTGTGCCTCCGCGTATTATATAAATTATATAAGCTATATAAATTATATAAACATCTGAAAATCAACAGCAATGAAACGAAAACTAAAACAGATAATATTCGATATGCGTCACCAGCCGGTGATAAGCTGGGTGACGCTCATAGCCACAGCCATGACAGTGTTCCTGATTATGGTGGTGGCAATTACCCAAAGGGTAAAGGTGGTGCCATTCGCGCCTGAAAGCTGCCGAGACAGGCTGATGGTGGGCGCTTTCATACATCGTGCCGCCATCGAAGGTGAAAACGACGGCTCAGCCAGTCTGAGCTATAACACTGCAAGGACCCTTTACGAGAACCTCGACGGTGTGGAACGAACCTGCTTCATGGAGAAAAACACCAGTGAAATCGACATAAAGGGTTCTACCGGGGAACTTTTCGGAGTAAACGGCCGCAGGGTCGACTCCGAGTTCTTCAACATCTTCGACCATACACTCATCGAGGGCAGATTCTTCACCCCCGAGGAGTCCCAGTCTGTAACTCCGTCGGTAGTCATAGCCGAGAGCGCCGCCCGCCGGGCATTCGGCTCAACCGACTGCGTGGGGCAGACCCTCGCCGTAAACCACCTCAACTACACGGTGGTGGGCGTGGTGAAAGACACATCGCCGCTTGCCCAGACCGGCTCGGGCGACCTATTCATCGTAACCGGTCCGGCCGACCCCGCCATGGTCTGGAATAACGGCGAAAGCCAAAGTATGTTCGGCCCGGTATCGGCGGCTCTTCTCGTGAAAGAGGGCGTTGACTTCGAGCACATCCGCGATCAGGTGAAAGCACGCTACGCCATACTCGACACAGAGTTTAAGACCTTCGGTTACAAAACCGTATACCACGGAGCGCCATTCGACCAGGAAACAATAGCCGACGGGCTTATGGCCAGCAACCAGACTCCCGACCCCTCTTCGGGCCGCAACATGCGCTATATACTCTACGCCATACTTCTCGTAGTGCCGGCCATCAACCTAAGCAGCATGCTTCACAGCCGCATGCGCCGGAGAGTGAGCGAGTTAGGCGTGCGCAGGGCCTTCGGCTGCACCCGTCGCCGCATCATCACCGACATCATATCGGAGAATTTCATCGTCACCCTTATAGGGGGATTCGTGGGCCTCATAGCCGGCATAATCTTCGCCAAGACCTACAGCGGCCTCTATGAAGACATGCAGACCTACGGCCAGAACCTCTCCCCGGCCATGAGCGCCGTAATAAACTGGGGCACGATTCTCATCATGCTCGCGGTTTGCTTCCTGCTCAATATCATCAGCGCCGCCGTACCCGCATGGCAGGCATCGCGACTTAACCCCGTCAACGCCATCAACGCAAAATAAATCCTCTATCCTTTTAAACCGATGAAACGCAAACTTATAGCGCAGATGCGCAACGAATGGAGGTCAAACATCTGGATGATCATCGAGCTGGTGATAGTGCTCACGGTACTCCAGGGCCTCTTTACCGTATTATACTTCATATACGACCTGCATAAACCGATTAAAGGCATCGACCTCGAAAATGTTTATGTGGCAAATGTGGACGGTCTGAGGAACGATTCTCCGGAATTTACTCCATACGACAGTCTCCACAACTTTTTCACCGACCGCCAGATGCTCGTGGCTCAGCTCAAGGAGAATCCATACGTGGAGGAAGTGGGCCTCGGCAGCAATCTGGTGCCCTACAATTATAATTACTGGGGCACGAATGTGGTGCCTCTTGAGGGAGCCGACGGCAAAGCCTACAGCGCCAACGTGCGTACAGTCGACGCCGGCGCGGTAAGGGCCATAAGGCTAACCGGGCTGCACGGCGAAACCACCGAACAGCTCGCGCAGATAATAGAAAACGGCGACCTCATCCTCTCCAATCTGCCCGAGGATGACACGGTCAATATCGACCCCGAAACCCTCGCGGGCAAGGAAGTGTTCTGGGACAGCGACACGGCCAAGGTCAAAACCGTGAAAGCTCTTGCATGGGGTATGGCCCGAAGCGACTTCGAGCCTCTGAGGGAAGGCGTGGCATACGTGCCGCTGCATCCTCAGGACTGGGCCCAGAAGATGGTGATACGCCTCAAGCCGGGCACCGAAAGCGCTTTCCTCGAGTCGCTAAAGCCCACAGACCTGCAGCTCGGCAATGTGTTTATCACAAACCTTACAAGCATCGATTCTCTGCGCAAAGCCGCCCATTCCGACATCATGACCACTATACGCAATCTCACGATCTGCGCCCTCTTCATGCTCCTGGTAATATTCCTGGGGTTTTTAGGCACATTCTGGTTCCGCACCCAGCAGAGGGCAGGCGAAATCGCCGTCCGTAAAGTGACCGGCGCCACAAACCACAACGTATTCGCCCGCTTCATCGGCGAGGGTATGCTGCTCCTGCTCGTCTCAGCCGTAATCGCCATTCCTCTATATGGCTGGCTTACAAAGACCGAATATTTTAAAGAAATATTCTTTAACCTTGGCAGCGTGGAATATGCCGTGGCCGGCTGCATCATAGCCATCATTGCCGTGGCCCTGCTGATTGTATTAGGCATCTGGCTTCCCGCCCGCAAGGCCGTAAAGGCCAATCCCGTCTTCGCCCTCAAAGACCAGTAAAATTCATATTAATGTCTTTAAAGTCCTTAACGACTTTATCCCCCATGCATTATGAAATACAGCTTTCATACTATAATCTTGAGTCTCGCCCTCCTTCTGCCGGCCATACCGGCCCGTGGAAGGGAGGTGTCGCTCACGCTCGACGAAGCCATAGCCATGGCGCGCACAAAGAGCGTCAACGCCGCCGTGGCTCTCGATGAGCTCAAGACGGCCTACTGGGAATGGCGCTCCTACCGCGCCAATCGTCTGCCCGAGGTGAGCCTTACGGCCACGCTGCCCACATACAGCAATCAGTACAGCTCGTATATGAACGAAAAGGGCGAGTATAGCTTCGTGCGCAACCGCTACCTTCAGGGGCAGGCCGAGCTTTCGGTGACGCAGAACATACTGCCCACCGGCGGTGCCCTCAGCCTTAAGACCTCACTCGACTTTCTCAGGCAGTTTGACAATGGCGGCGACAACCGCTATATGTCAATTCCCGTGGCCCTCACCCTCTCCCAGCCCATTTTCGGCGTCAACAGCCTCAAATGGGACAGCCGCATCGAACCGGTGCGCTATTCCGAGGCCAAGGCGGCATTTCTCAGCGCAACGGAGGACGTGGCACTCACCACCGTGAGCTATTTCTTCAACCTCATAATGAGCGACGAGAACGTGAGAATCGCCGAACAGAACCTCGAGAACGCCCGCAAGCTCTACGCCGTGGCCCAGGAAAAGCGCAAGATGGGCCAGATAAGCGAGAACGACCTGCTGCAGATGGAGCTCAACCTGCTCGACGCCGAGTCGGACCTTACCGACTGCCGCAGCGCGCTTAAAAGCAATATGTTCAGTCTGCGCTCCTTCCTCGACCTCGAGGATGATGCAGAGATAGTGCCCGTGGTGCCCGAAAAGATACCCGTCGCCGAAATAAGCTATGCTGACGCCCTCGACCGCGCACAGGCCAACAATAAATTTGCCCGCAACATACGCCGCCGCCAGCTCGAGGCCGAGTATGAAGTAGCCAAGGCCAAAGGCAACCTGCGGCAAATCAACCTCTTCGCCCAGATAGGCTATACCGGCACCGACAATAATTTCTCAGGCGCATATTCACGCCTGAGGAGCAACCAGCTGGTCGAGGTGGGAATATCGGTGCCGCTCGTCGACTGGGGAAAACGCCGCGGCAAGGTGAAGGTGGCCGAAAGCAACCTGCGCGTTACCAAAAGCCGACTCAGGCAGGAGACCATGGACTTCAATCAAGACCTTTTCGTGCTCGTGGAACGCTTCTGCAACCAGCAGCAGCAACTCGACATCGCCCGCCGGTCAAACGAAATAGCCCGCAAACGCTACGACACAAACGTGCAGACTTTCCTCATAGGCAAAATCTCAACCCTCGACCTCAACGACTCGCAGACAAAGAAGGACGAAAGCATGCGCCAGTATGTCAACGAATTATACAAATTCTGGAACTACTGGTACCAGATACGATCGCTCACGCTCCACGACTATGAGCACAACACCGACATCAACGCCGACATTGCCCGGCTGGTGAAGATGTGAGAAAAGCGTGAATAATTTTGACAGATGACTTATATTAGGTAAATTCGCATTAAATTTCCATTATGATACTGATTGTAGACGATGACAGGGCGGTGAGGTTGGCGATAAGTCTGGCACTCGGCCGCGCCGGATTCGAGACCCGGGCCGTGGGCACCGAGAGCGAATGTCTCGCCATGGTGCGCGAGGCCGCTACCGAGCTCGTCATCCTCGACATGAACCTCACACTCTCCACCTCCGGGCAACAGGGGCTGGAAATACTGCGCAAAATCAAAGTATTGCGGCCCGAGATACCCGTCATACTCATCTCCGCCTGGGGCACCATACCGCTCACGGTGGAGGGCATGAGCCTCGGAGCCGTCGACTTCCTTACCAAACCCTGGAGCAACGCCGTACTCGTCGAAAAGGTTAAGAAGGCCCTTACCGGAAGCAAGGGAAAAGAGACGGCTCCGTCTTCGCGAACCCTCGAGGAACTGGAACGCGACGCGGTGACCGACGCCCTGAGGCGCTGTGGCGGCAACCAGAGCGAGGCCGCCCGCATGCTCGGCATCTCCCGACAGGCGCTCTATCGCAAAATTCAGAAACTCAACGAATAAACATTTCCGATACTCTAAGCCGCCCTTTATATGAGATTCAGAATATACATAACATTGCTTGCGGTGGTGCTCGTCGTCCTGACGGTTTCGGGCCTTCTCGGTCTTTCGCCCTGGTTGATCGGAGGGGAAGCCCTGCTCGCCTTTATTATGGTAGTTCTGATTTACAGAGCCTCAGACGGTCCGCTCAAAGCCGTGCAGAACGGCGTGTATCTGCTCCGCGCTCAGGATTTCAGCAGCCGCCTGAAAAGAACCGGTCAGGCCGAGGCCGACAAGGTTGCCTCGCTCTTCAACGGCCTGATGGACACGCTGCGTGCCGAACGTCTTAAGAATCTCGAGCAGGAAAATTTCTTAGGCAAGGTGGTCGAGGCATCGCCTATGGGTATTGCCATCTGCGACTTCGACGGCAATATTTCGGAAACAAATCCAGCCTGGCGCGAACTCATCTCACCCGGGATGCTCAGTGCTCTCGAAACTCTCGGCGACGACGAAACCCGCACCCTGCGGCTCTCGCCCTCGCTAATTGTACGTATCTCCCGGCTGTGGTTTATGGACCGCGGCTTCCGGCGCCGTTTCTACCTCGCCGAGCCCCTCACCTCAGAGATTGTCACCGCCCAGAAGCAGATTTTCAACAAGATAGTGCGCACAATCGGCCACGAGACAAACAACACGCTGGGAAGCGTTATTTCCGTGCTCGAAACCCTCGGCGAGATTCATGCCTCCGAGCCCATGATAAACGAGGCCGTGGCCGGGTCGGCCAAAAGCTGCGACAATCTCGTGAAATTTGTCAAAAGCTATGCCGACATTGTGAAGCTACCCGAGCCGAAGCCGGAAGCCGTTGATTTCAATCTCTTCATGACACGCCTTATGCCTGTGCTCAGAGGCATTGCCGGCGAGAAAATCAGTCTTCGCTTTACACCACCGGAAGAAAGCCGGGAACTGCGGTTCGACCCCATGCTCATCGAAAGGGTGATGATAAACGTGGTGAAAAACGCCGCTGAGAGCATCGCGGCAAAAGCCGATGACACTGCCGGCGAAATAGTCATAAGCCTTTCGGGACATACCGTGAGCGTCACCGACAACGGCGCCGGCATCTCCGAAGAGGCGGCGCAGAAAATCTTCACACCCTTCTATTCCACCAAACGTCCCGACCGTGGCCTGGGCCTGATGCTCATCTCCGACATACTCCACAATCATAACGCCACATTCACGCTCGCAACAGATCCCGCCACCGGACTCACCACCTTTGCATTCACGCTGTGAGGCAGGCTTATAAGCCCGATAAGCCCAGTATGCCCTACACCCCTCGATTTTGTAGTTTGAATTTTTTTTCGTAATTTTGAAAATTCATAAAATACTACTATAAAATACACTTGATGGAATACGTAAAATCTATAATAAGAGACGTTTATGACTTCCCTACAAAGGGCATCATATTCAAGGACCTCACCACAGTTTTCAAGGACGCGAAGGCACTTCACACCGTTGGCCGCGAGCTGTCGGAAATTTATCGCGACAAGGGCGTGACAAAAGTAGTAGGCATAGAGTCTCGCGGCTTTATCGGAGCCTCCATCATGGCCTACGAGCTCGGCGCCGGCTTCGTGCCCGCCCGCAAGCCCGGCAAACTGCCCGCCGATGTGATTCGCTGCGAATATGACAAGGAATACGGCAAGGACGTGATAGAGCTGCACCGCGACGCCATAACCGAAGACGACATCGTGGTGATCCACGACGACGTGCTCGCAACCGGTGGCACCATGAACGCCGCCTACAGCCTCATCAAGAGCCTCAACCCCAAAAAGATTTACATCAATTTCATAATCGAGATTTCCGCTCTCGAAGGCCGCAGGCATCTCCCCGCCGACGTGGAAGTAAGCTCGCTGATATCATATTGAATATCTGAGCGTAAACTTATTAAGCCTTTTTACTGTTCAAAAATATAGATGGTTACGGAGCGTAAATTCCGTTATAATCGTCCTCTCATGAAGTAGGGGCCGGGCCGCGCCCGGCCCGCCTGATTTTAATTAAATTATTTACGTTTGAAACAACCATGCTCTGATGCCCTCAGAGAAAAGATTTCTCTGCTTCCCTCGACCCCGGGCGTTTACACATATTACGACAAAGACGGCAAAGTGATTTATGTGGGCAAAGCGGTAAACCTCAAACGCCGTGTCCAGTCTTACTTCAACCGCTTACACGACTGTCTGCGCACCAACCTGCTGGTGAAGTCGATAGCCGACATGAGCTATATCGTTGTGCCTACCGAGCAGGACGCGCTCAACCTCGAAAACTCCATGATCAAGGAGTATCAGCCTCGTTACAACGTGCTGCTCAAGGATGACAAGTCATATCCCTGGATCGTGGTCACCAACGAGCTGTATCCCAGGGTTTTCCTCACACGCCAATACATAAAGAACGGCTCCAAGTACTACGGTCCCTACACCTCGGTGGGCGTGGCCCGCACCGTGCTCGACCTCATAGGCGAGCTCTATCCCGTGAGGAGCTGCCGCCTGCCCATCACAGCCGACTATCTCGACAAGGGCAAAGGCAAAGTGTGCCTGCAATATCACATCCACCGCTGCAAGGGCTGTTGCACGGGCGAGATTTCTCCCGAGGAATACAACAAGTCGATACAGCGCATCAAGCAGATACTCCGCGGCGACACTCAGGACCTCAGCGACTATCTGCTCGGCGAGATGCAGTGCTATGCCGCCGATCTGCGCTTTGAGAAGGCCCAGGAAATGAAGGAGAAATACCGTCTGCTCGAAAATTACCGCTCCAAGAGCGTGATCGTGAGCCAGACCATTCAGGAAGTGGATGTGTTTGGCGTGGAGGACGATACATCCGACGTATACATCAACTACATGCACGTGCGCCGCGGTGCCGTGGTGCGCTCGGTTACCCTTCGCTACAAACGACGCCTCGACGAAAGCGTGGCCTCCATGCTCGCCTACGCCATGGCCGAAATCACCGGCACACTCGGCATTAAATACGACGAGGTGATTGTGCCCGTTATGCCCGAGGTGGAGATGCCCGAGGTCACTTTTACCATCCCACGCAAGGGCGACAAGACAAAGCTGCTCGAAGTATCGCAGAAAAATGCCCGCCAGAAGAAAATCGAAGACCTCAACCATCTCGAATGGACCGACCCCGAAGAGCGCGCACGCCGCACCCTTCAGCGCCTTCAGCAGGATTTCCGCCTCACGGAGCTGCCGCGCCACATCGAGTGCTTCGATAACTCCAACATTCAGGGCACCGAGCCGGTGGCGAGTTGCGTGGTTTTCCGCGATGCTAAGCCCTCGAAGAAGGACTACCGACATTTCAATATCAGGACAGTCGTCGGCCCCGACGATTTCGCCTCGATGAAGGAAGTGCTCACCCGCCGCTACACGCGCCTCATGACCGAGGGCGAGGAACTGCCGCAGCTCATTGTGGTCGACGGCGGCAAAGGCCAGCTCTCCGCTGCCGTTGAGGCGCTTGACGAGATAGGGCTCCGTGGCAAAATCGCCGTCGTGGGCATCGCAAAACGCCTCGAGGAGATATATTTCCCCGGCGATTCAGTGCCCCTCTATATAGATAAGAACAGTGAGTCGCTGCG
>CAYZFL010000019.1:1701-20382 GCA_964477785.1 uncultured Bacteroides sp. | reverse complement strand
AGGTGACAGCCCTAATTTTTCAATCGCTCAAAAAAATTTAGCGGACAGTAATAATTTTAAATTCTAAATTCCACCCATTCTCAAGGCGATTACCAGCTGTAGTCCGGGGCGCACGTGGTTTTTAGACTGCGCCTAAACCGCCCCGCAGCGACACAATTATTAATTGCCTTACTCTTCTTCCGGTTTTTCTTCGGCGATGACGGTGATGCGGATGAGCTCGAGGCGTGACGCAATTTTTTTAAGGATGTCGAAACGCAGGTTGCCCAGCAATACCGATTCTCCCTGCTCGGGTATGGAACCGGTAGAGCAGAGTATGTAACCAGAAAGGGTCTGGTAGTCATCATCCTCCGGGATGTCGAAATGATAAAGATCGTTGAGCTCCTCGATTTCACATCGGGCAGAACATTCATAAATTCCGGGTTCTATTTCGCGGCACATCTGGCGCGTCTTGTCGTGTTCGTCCTGAATATCGCCGAAAATCTCTTCCACGAGGTCTTCGAGAGTGATAAGCCCGGCGGTACCTCCGAATTCGTCCACGACGATGGCGAGCGACTTCTTGCCCTGGAGCATGCGTCGCATCATCTTGTCGGCTAATAGGTTCTCTGGGGCGAAAAGCACCGGCTTTATGCTGTCGCGCCAGTCGCCTCCCGGCTCGAAAAGTTCGCGCACGTGGATATAGCCCACTATATTGTCAATATCGTCTTTGTAGACAATAATTTTTGAGCGGCCCGACTCGGTAAAGAGTGCCGAAAGCTGTTCGCGGCTGGTCTCGTCATAGTCCACGGCAACCATCTCGTTACGCGGCGTCATGCAGTCGCGAAGATGGCATGTAGAGAAGTCGAGGGCATTCTGGAATATCTTGACTTCGTTTTCCACGGCCGACTGATCCTCCTGCATATCGGTGATTGTCTCCTCCAGATAGTCGTTGAGGTCGGTCACCGAAAGCATACTCAGGCCGCCTTCATGCGACTTGAAGCCGAGTAGCTTCATAAGCCCGCGTGACAGCCAGGTGGCGAACATCGAGATGGGCCAGAATAGGATGTAGAAAAAGTAGATGGGTATGGCTACAATCTTGAGGGAGTTGTTGGGATTGATGCGGAATACGGTCTTTGGCAGAAACTCGGCCGTAATGAGAATTACGGCGGTTGAGATAAGAGTCTGGATAAGAAGAATCAGTGCCTCGCTGTCGGTCCATTTGGCGATTACGGGTTCGAGCAGATAAGCGGTGCCCATGCCGTAGATGACCAGCACCACGTTGTTGCCTACCAGAATCGATGAGATGAAGAACTCTGAGTTTGAGTAGAAGCGGGCGAGAATCTTGGAAATGAGGCCGCCACGCTTCACGTCGAGCTCGGTTTTCACTCGGTCGGAGGTGACGAAAGCTATCTCAGAGCCCGAGAAGAGGGCCGAGAGAATAAGAGCAATCAGTGATATTATGAGCCAGGTAGTTGCCAAAGAGATGAAAATTATTTGTTATTTTCGATTATTTCGTTTAACAAGAAAAATGATACCTAAAATAATGGCAGGCAATATAAAAATTATAAAAAAAACTGCCAGCCTCTTATGTTACCCAAATATAACTCTATCATTTCTAAACCTTTATTAGATTTTTGGAAAATCAGTTCACGGCCTGTCCGGGCAGAAGCCCGCGGTTGCGTTCCGAGGCACGCTGGGGAGCCTTCCTACGACCGCCGGTGGGAGCCGGGGCAACCTCGACGGAGTCAAAGGCCGTAATGGTAGGTGTGACGGGCGCTGCTGCCTGCGGTTTGCCTTCCTCGCCTATGCCGAAAGCTGAAACGGGCAGTATTGCCGTGGGTCTTAGTATCATATACTGCGTCATTGTCTTGTTTGACTCCAGGCCGTAGCCCTCGAGTATGCGGTCTGACTTGACTATATGTATAAACGAGTCGGTGTAAACAAGGTTGCGGGCATCGTCGTAGAAAAGCTGCGAGGTGAGAAACGAATCCTTGTCGATGTTCATCATCGCCACATGGCCGTCGAGTCGCCAGCGGCGAAGTCTTGACCAGTAAGTGGCCGAATCGCAGACAAGAAACGACTCCGGCTTGAGGTTGCGGTCAAAAACCTGAAGCTCCAGCCCGGAATCAAATTTCCAGAAAGGCTCGTCGGCGTTGTCATACATCTTCCATATCGGTGCCGTGATGTGATAGCGCGTATAGCCCGAGTCGGAAATATATGATTCTACCGGAGAGGTAATCATCGAGGGCGAGACATTGCCGTCGGAGATATTGTCGACATACGACCGCTTTTCCTCCTTGCAGGAGTAGAGAGCGGAAGCCATTACCGGCGCTACAAGGGCAAAGATTGCCGCCGGAAGGAGCCTCATCATCGATTTACGGCCTTTATCTCGCATCTCTTTATTTCGTATCTTTCAGTATCGAAACGATTTAAGAAATCAAATGGTTGATAGATTGTGAACGGATTAATAAATCTTGCTCTTCTGGAACCACATCTGGTTGAAGTTGATGCCGAAGGTGATGTTGATATAGTCCTCCTTGATTAGGGCGTTGGGCGTGGCCTGACGGTGTTTCCAGTCTACGCCGAGGCTGACGATGGTCTTGAACGAGGGCACGGGGAAACCGAGACCTACCGAAACGCCGTATTCCTTGACGCGGTTGCCCTTGACCATGAGGTAGTCGTTTGAGTAATAAGCACCGGCGCGGTACTGGATTTTCTTGAAGTAATTACCGCGGAAGGCTGGGGTGTACTGCATACCCAGGGCGTATACGGTGCGGTCGTGGAGTTTCTCCTCACCGGCATCTACCGACTGGATGCCGCCGTTATATTTGGCCTTGGACCAGGGCTGGTAGGTGAAGTCGGCCTCGACGTGCAGACGGTTGTTCCACTCCCAGCTGAGACCTGCGCCCCATTTCTCAGCCTTCTGATAATTGCCTTTCATGGGTGTGCGCTCCTTTTCGTCGGGAACCATGTCGTCGGTGGAGCTGACGAGATAGTAGTAGGTGTTGATATTGCCGTGGAAATCCTTCTTGGGACTGTAGGTGAGGCCGAGGGTGAAGCGGTTGCGGCGGTCGGTGCGGAAAGTATACTGCGCGCCGAGGTCAATGTCCCAGTCGCGGACGTCGAGTTGACGCTCGAAGAGGGCGGTACCGCCGGTGATTGGCATAGTGAAGCTGTCGCTGTAGATCTTGCCGAAAAGGTATGAGACATTGAGACCCAGGGCGAAGCCTTTGAAAGGCTTGTAGCCTGCGCCGACGTAGAGCTTGTTCCAGCTGCCGCTGCCCTGATGAGAAACCTGGCCGAAGTCAATCTCGTCGCCGAAGGCATAGCCTACCGAAGAGAAAGGCAGCACGCCCACACTCATGCCGAAGTTTTTGGCTACCGGGAACTGCATGGTGATATAATCGAGACCGCCGCCGAAGTTCTGGTTGGTCTTCATCTCTGAGCCGACCTCTTCCTTTGACCATATCTTTGTGGCTGTGAGGCCCATGTCGAAGAGGAATGTCAGGGAGTCGCAGAAAGCGTATGACGCGGGGTTCATGACGTTGATCTGTCTGCCTGAGTTCATGGCGTAGCCCACGCCGCCCATCTGGCGCTGGGCCGATGTGACGTTGTCGCGTAAGATACCGTAGCCGAAGCTGGAGTAAGGTGTGATAATGCCGTTCTGGGCCGAAGCCTTCACGGGAATGATAAATGCCGCGACAATTGCCGCAAGCGCTATGAGCTTAGATATTTTCATTATATGTGATGATACTGTTTAAGCCTTTGTTGACTAAGTGAGGGTAAATGATGTATCTGGGGTCGATATATGGAGCGAGCACTTTTGTGCGTCCGCCGGTGACGATCACGCGGGAAGGCTCGGGCACGTTTGAGGCGAAATATTTCAGCTCGGCCACGATGCCGCGGATAGCTCCGGCGCGAAGGGCCGTGTCGGTGTCATAGCCGAATTCGGGGCATGGGCCGTCGATGCCCGTTTCGGGTAGCATGGCCGTCTGATCGTGAAGGGCGCGCAGGCGCATTTTGAGCCCGGCGGTGATATTGCCGCCCATAAACACGTTCTCGGGTGTGAGCAGGTCGTAGGTTATGGCGGTGCCCATGTCGACGATGAGGCGCCATCCGTCGGGCACTACCGACATTGCACCCACGGCTCCGGCTATGCGGTCGCAGCCTAAAGTGCGCGGCGTGGCATAGTTTATGGCGATGGGCAGTGGCGTGTCGCAGGTGAGACGGATTACCTTTTCGGAAACCTCGGCGAGAGTATCGCGCAGGTCGTCAGGCACTTCGCTAACGGCACTGTAGATCGAGGCCTCGAAGCGGCCGTGGATTTTGGCAAGGTCGTGAAGCTCCTTGCAAAGGTCATGAGAAACTATGGCCTCGCAGACGAATATGTCGTCTCCGTCCCATACCGCCACTTTTGTGGCCGTGTTACCGCAGTCGATTGTCAGTCTTTTTCCCATAACAGAGCAAAATTACAAATTAACGGCGATATACCACGCGATTTAGTAATTATTAAGAAAATTAAAAACTAAAAAATCTTCGCTTGTCTCTTTGGAGAGCACACGCCAGGGTTTGGGATATAGGTTGTTGGCTCTGTTGCCGAGCGATTTGAGCCATCCGAGAGGATGACTCTCGTAAACGGCGAGTAACGGACCGCGGGGCATCGTGTCAGGCAATACCGGAGCCTCGCCGCGGAGGTAAGCCATGGCCCCGGCGTAGTCAAGCGAGAGGGCGGGGAATTTCGAGGCATCGAAACCACAGGCGAGGGCCAATGGCTGGGCCGGAAAATATTCATTGCCGTTGAGCCGAAGCGCGAGAGTGCCGGGTGAAAGGAAATCAACTCCCCGGGAGGCAGTTCCGGATGCACCTCGGAAGTTGGATGTTGTCTTGCCCTTAGAATCGGATGATCCCTGCGAGACAATCTCTGTGACAAGACGGCAGAGGGCGGGCGTGAGGGCATAGGCGCAGCCTTCAGCATCTTTCAGAAACATCACATTCTGCGGCAGAGAATCGCGAAGTGCCTCAAGCACTGTGGCTTCTTCCTTTGACGTGAGCGGAGAAAAAGTCGGCGAAGCGTTTTTCTTATCCTTAGAAAACTTAGCTTTTTTGCCGCCCTTTTGGGGTATCTCAGAGATTTGTAGGTTATCTTCCGGCAGTTCACCGTCTTTGATTATCACGCAGAGAAAGAGGCCTTCCCCGCGGGTTTTGCCGGGGATGAAGCGGTAACATCGGCTGTCGCCCTTGACCTGATGGAAAATTTCCGGAACAGCCTCAAGCTGCGGCACGGCAATGGCACGGCCACCGAGCTCTGAGGTGATATACTCCACAATGTCCTCGTCCTCAGAGGTGTTGAAGGTGCACGTCGAGTAAATCAGAGCACCTCCTGGACGCAGAGCGGGCCAGAGATTGTCGACGATGGTTTTCTGACGGGCGGCACATTCGCAGACGAGCCGTGGCGACCATTGCGAGACGGCGACCTCGTCTTTTCGCATCATACCCTCGCCGGAACAGGGCGCATCGATGGCGATGATGTCGAAACAATCCTTTAGCGGAGAGAACTTTGCGGTATCGCCGCGGGTAACTGCCACCTTCATATCGCCCCATTTTGCGACATTCTCGCTGAGGACTTCAGCTCGTCGGAAGTCGTATTCATTGGCTATAAGTGCATCGGATGGACGCAGAGCGTCAGCAATCACACCGGTTTTGCCGCCGGGTGCAGCGCAGGCATCTAGTACATTAAGGGAGTCACGGTCCGAAAAATGAGTGTCGCGGAGATGTTTCACGACAGCGCCCACTGCCATTGAAGAAGCGTCCTGCACATAGAAAAGTCCTTGATGGATGGCCGGGTGGAGCGTGAATTTGGGTCTCGAAGGAAGATAAATGCCTTCGGGCCACCAGGGCACCACGGAGGATTCAGCCTGAGAAGCCTCGCGAGAATCCTGATTTACTGACGATGCTTCTGGAGATATATTTTTTCCTGAAGAAACAATATTATTGATTTTCGCTCTGTTGAGTCTCAGGGAACACAGAGGTGTGCCGTGCTCGAGCTCTTCTGTAAGCCCTTCGAAGGGAGGGTAGGCGGCGTCCCGGAGCATCTGCCTGAAATCTTCAGGAATGCGAGGGGCTTCGGAAGCCTTCTGTGCCTCGTTTTTGCCGATGGCGCCCTGGCAGGAAGCAGCGGCTTTCATCGGCTAAGCTCGCCGATAAGGGCCTCGACGTGGTCTTTGAGGTATGGAACTGAAATTCGGTAAGGACGGCCAAGAGCCGGAGCGAAAACACCCAGGTAGCTTCTCTGAGGGCAGATGCCGTATTTGGTTTCGAGTATATAGCGGTAGATGCTCAGCTGCAGGGCGTAGTGGTAAAGTGAGGAGTCGGGAATATTTGAAGCGATGCCGGTGCCGGTCTTGCCGTAAGGATTTGACTGCAGGGTATTGCCGTATTCGTCGACAAGTTTGTTTGACCTCTTCCAGTCGTAAATTTCGAATTCCTGGCCGTCGTAGGCAAGGAAATCAAGCGTACCGGCCAGTCGTGCCTCCTCGTGGTATATGCGCCATTCGGTGCGGTAAGGCTTCAGATTGAATTTGGCCTGAAAGCTGCGGAAGAGGCGGTAGCAATGATCGTTGCAGGCCGAAGCGTCCTCGGTGTCAAGGAAAAAACTCTCGATGCGGGCGTGCATTTCTGTACCGAGGTCTCGGGCCTCCTGTGCTTTTCTCTCCCATTCGGCGCGCAGGGCTGCGGCCTCTTCTTCGGTTTTTGTCTTGCGACGAGACCAGTATTCGGCGTCAAAAGACTCAAAGAGAGAATCAACGACCGTCGTAACGGATTGGAATTCAATGCCGTTGTGAGAATATCTATGACTTTCGGGCTCGAAATCTATAAATGGGTCGCGACTATGGGCGTTGAGCTGGTTGAAATTCATTGCTTTTGGTCTAAAGAGGTCTTTTCCCAGATATAAAGCTTGTCGGAAGGCCTGATTTTCTGGTCTACGGCTATAGAGAAGCTTTCGCCCTTAATGGTCTTGTCGACAGAGCGGCAGGCGACGCGTATATCATCAACGGTCATTATTATGGCTCCGGTGGTGGGGCCGGTGATAACGATTTCATCGCCCTTGCATAGCTCGCCGGCTTCCATGATGAACTCTGCGACCTTGAGTTTCGAGAAATATTTCACGCCTTTTGCAACATAATGCTTCACCCTTGTGGCCGAGGAGCCGTATTTGGCCGACCATTCGCCGAGGCGCTGGCCGAGGTAGTAGCCATTCCAGAAACCACGGTTGAAGGGCTTGGAGAGCGACTCGTCCCAGACCTTAATTTTGTCTTCCGAGAAAGAGCCGTCGCAGATAGCCTGAAGTGCCTCGTTATAGGTCTCGACCACAGTCTTGACATATTCGGGACCGCGGGCGCGGCCTTCGATTTTGAATACCCTCACGCCGGCATCGACCATCTTGTTTAGGAAGTGGATGGTCTTGAGGTCTTTGGGCGACATTATGTATTTGTTCTCCACATGGAGCTGGTCACCGGTCTCAAGGTCGGTCACCTCATACCCTCGGCGGCAGATCTGGGTGCAGGCACCGCGGTTTGCGCTGGAATTCATCTCGTGTAAAGAGAGATAGCACTTGCCGGAGACGGCCATACAGAGGGCTCCGTGGCAGAACATCTCGAGCTTGACTTTACGACCGGAAGGGCCGCAGATATTCTCGTTTTCAATGGCGTCGTAAATGGCCTTTACCTGGTCGAGGTTCAGTTCGCGGGCAAGCACCACGGTGTCGGCCCACTGAGAGTAAAATTTCACGGCCTCGATATTGGAGATGTTGCACTGCGTGGAGATGTGAACCGGGATTCCTACTTTAGCGCAGTAGGAGATTGCGGCGATGTCGGAGGCTATGATAGCTGAAATGCCGGCACTTTTGGCGGCGTCGATTACGCGATGGATGGCCTCGATGTCGCTGTCATAGACAATGGTATTGACCGTGAGGTAAGTGTTGACCCCGTGCTCTCGACAGAGGGCTGCGATTTCAGGAAGGTCGTCAACTGTGAAATTAATAGTTGAGCGCGCTCTCATGTTAAGCTCGCCCACTCCAAAATACACGGCATCCGCGCCGGCATTTATGGCGGCGCGGAGCGAATCATGGCTCCCGGCGGGAGCCATTAATTCAAATTCTTTTCTGTCCACTTGTATTGGCGCGAAGTTTTAATGCGGCGCGAAGCCTAACCGAATTCGCAGACTCAGCGCACAATCACGAGGGCGGGGAAGTCCACGCCCGGTAAGTCGTTTTTTATTTGCCTGCTTCGGGCTGAGCTGCAGGAGCTTCTTCCTTTGCGTCAGCTGCAGGAGCTGCGTTTTCCTGTGTGCCTTCTGCAACGGGAACAACTACATTGTCCTGTGCCTGAGGCTGGGTCTCGAACTGATTGGCTGCGGGAGCGGGAGCTTTGGTTTCGGTTTTGGTGCGAACCTCGACACCGTTCTGCTGACGGGGTGAAGTGAAGGCTGCGGCTACCGAGAACACAAGTATGAGGATTGCTAAAGTCCAGGTGCCTTTCTCAAGGAAATTGTTGGTCTGCCTGACGCCGATAGCTGCGCTGGCGCCTCCGAACTGCGACGAGAGACCGCCGCCTTTGGATTTCTGGATTAATACAATGCCGATAAGGAGAATGGCTACGATAGTGGTGAGGATGAGGATTACAATATGTAACGCGTTCATTTTGTATGTATTAGTTTCTTGCTTGGTTTACTATTTTATTGTGGTTTCTTAGCGGAAGACGAGCGTTTGAATTCTTCAAGACGCATCAGTTTCTGTAAAAAACGCATTTGGTCTGCAAAGTAAACACTTTTTTTTGGATATTTCAAATTTAGCGAGGATATAATTTCAAAAGCCTGCTGATAACGGCCCTGTTTTATGTAAAATTTAGCTAAACTTTCGCTGAGAAGGTCGGATTTAGATACTTCGGGAGTCTCTTCGGCGGCTTTATGTACCTTAATCTTAGCATTCGATGGCTCTTCGATAAAGACTTCGACTTCAGGATAAGGCGATTTTTCAGATGTCTGAGGCTGCGGATCCGGAGTGGACTCTGCCTTGCGGGAGGTCTTGAGAAAATTGTCGATGCGGCGAGAGGTTTCATCCTGTTCCCCGGACTGAGTTTCTCCGGCTGCTGTGGATTCGGCTTCCTCGCGAGCGAGAATTTCGGAATATTCTACCGAAGGGTTGAAGATGAGGCGTTCGATAACAGAGCTTTCGCCGCTTTCTCCGCCGGTAGGGAAATGGCTGTCGTAGATTTCGAGAACCTGCGAGGTAGACATTTTCTTGGGCTTTTCCTCCGGAGGATAGAAAAGGCGGTAGTCGAGGGCTTCGGGCCCGGCAAGACCCATGAGGGCCTGACGGTCGCCGCAACCGAGAGCCGCCATACGTCGGTGCTCCTCAAGTTGCGCGGTGTCGAGCGCAGAGCCGAAATGCTTTATCATCAGTGCGTGTCCCAGGGAGAAATATGGATAGGCTCTGAGTATGCGGTCAAGACAGGCTCGGCTCTCGGGATTTACCCTTCCTCCGGCAAGCGCCAGCAAGGTTTCCCTCACCCCCTGCAAAGGTTCTTCGCAGACCGTGTTTTGGTTATTGTCAGTTTCCATGGAAATGGTGATCGGTTCTGAGATTAAAGTATATCATTTAGAAATCAGACGATTACCAGCCGCCGAGGGTGGCGTTGAAAATCAGCTCGACAAGCTCTTTGGCAATCTGCTGACAGAGGTCGTCCTGCACATCGGTAATCATGAGGCTGGAATCGAAATCGCGGTAAGCGCTGAATGTCTGGTCGATATTGTTTTTCTCGTTTTTACTGTCGGTATATTTTACTCTCACGGAGATTGTGAGACGAGTCTGCGAAGCATAACCGTCCTCGCCCACAGCCTGCGGCGACAGGTTGTAGCCGGTGATTTCGCCCTCGATTCGTATGTCGGAAGCGCCGTCGACGGTGCGGAGGCGGGTGTTGCGGTTGATATAGTCGAGAAGGGCGTTCTCAAAAGTCTGCTGAAGCGGAGGGTAAACCAGCGCGGCACGGATGGGGAACTCAGATACCGAAACCGTGTGGTAGACGGTATAGTCGATAGAGGTGCCGTTTAGTCCGTAGCTGATTTTGCATGCCGAAAGCAGCGGTAACATGGCAGCCGTCGCCAGGATGCTGAGTATATGTCGTAGATTCTTACACATTATATATAATATATATGAGGAGGCGGATTATATAATTTAATAATATATACTGGCTATTGCTGGTCGTCGAGGCCATAGACCCGGATCTTGCGGTAAAGGGTGCGCTCGGAGATGCCGAGACGGTCGGCGGCTTCCTTGCGGCGACCGCCTGCTTCGGCAAGAGCTTTCTTTATCATCTTTTTCTCGTTTTCCTCAAGGCTCATATTGGACTCACGGGAAGATTTGTCTTCCGATGGAGCTGCCTCTGCCTCAGAGATATTGGAAATATTTGCCGAATGATCGGTCGTCGGAGCACTTTCGCAAGGAATCTCGACATGGGGAGTATCGTTTACCTCCCTTTCGCCGGAGGAATCGTTGTGTGCCTCGGTAAAGGGCGTGAAGTTGTATGCGTCGGCCTTGACGGGCATGAATCCCGAAGACTTGTCGTGGCCCTGAGCAGAGTGGGCGACTTTGGCGTTGTTGCCGCTGTCGAGCTCCTGCTGAAGCTCGTCGAGGCGTCGCTGAAGGCTGAAAATCATAGAGAAAAGCATCTCGCGTTCCTTGGCGTAGCTGTGTTCCGAACCACTCTGAAGAGCCGGAACGAGCGAAGGTGCGGCAGGAAGATAGGAGAGCACCGTATCGGAGCCTATTTCCTTGCCGGCCTCGAAGAGCGACATCTGCTCGATGATGTTTTTGAGCTGGCGCACATTGCCGGGCCAGGAGTAGCGCATAAGGGCGTCGCGGGCGCCTTCGGAGAAAGAGATGCCGGAGGTGCGGTATTTGTCGGAAAAGTCGGAGGCGAATTTTCGGGCCAGGAGCATTATGTCCTTGCCGCGCTCGCGCAGAGGCGGGATGTAAATGCCCACGGTGGAGAGACGGTAGTAGAGGTCCTCGCGGAAAGTGCCTTTTGCCACGGCGCGGGGCAGGTCGACGTTGGTGGCCGCCACGATGCGCACGTTGGTTTTCTGCACGGTCGATGAGCCCACCTTGATGAATTCGCCCGATTCGAGCACCCTGAGCAGGCGGGCCTGGGTGGTGAGGGGCAATTCGGCGACCTCATCGAGGAAAATTGTGCCGCCGTCGGCTTCCTCGAAGTAGCCCTTTCGTGATGAGATGGCACCGGTGAAAGAGCCTTTTTCATGACCGAAAAGCTCGGAGTCTATGGTGCCTTCGGGTATGGCGCCGCAGTTTACGGCTATATATTTTGAATGTTTGCGGGGCGAGTTGTTGTGTATGATTTTGGGGAAGAATTCCTTTCCGGAGCCGCTTTCGCCGTTGACGAGCACTGTAAGGTCGATAGGCGCGACCTTGAGGGTGCGCTGCAGGGCGGCGGTGAGCGCCGGGGAGTTGCCCACTATACCGTAGCGGGCTTTGATCTGTCGTATGTCGTTGTCTATAGTCTGCTCTGCGAGTTGCATTAAAGAAACGAGATAAAGTTAAATTATATAAGTTGTATAAGTTATATAAATTCTCTGAGAATCAGCGTTCTGGTATCTGTTGTGTTTGGCCGGGATGAACATTGCCCTGCTTGTCGATAGAGCCGTGGCCCGGCAGGCTGAGGCGGTCTTTGCATTTCTTGCCGTAACGATCCCGGAGTCCGTAGGTTCGCTCACGGAGGAAAGCACCGAGATCTTCGAGCGATCCGGAGTGAGCGGCCTGTTCCTCGGGTGTGATGGGATCGCCCACCGAGATGTGAAGCGTGGCGTGGCATTTGCGGAAAACCTCGGAAGGCATTCTGAGGGTGCGCAGCTGCCAGCAGACGATGCCGAGGAAGTTAAACATCCAGCTGTTGCCGCCGTGGAAGAATATAGGAATCACTGGCACCTTGAGCTGGTTGATGAGCCTGATGATGTTGGGTTGCCAGGGACGGTCGACAAGACGGCCGTGACGGTCGATTTTAGCTACGGCACCGGCGGGGAAAAAGCCCACTGGATGACCGCCTCTCACCCTTCCTATCACTTCCTTGATGCCCTTCATAGATACTGCTTTTTTCTTGGGGTCGTCGGAAGCCATGGCGTCAACGGCTATGAAGTTGGGCCGCATGGCCGTGATACGGTTGAGAATCATATTGACCATCACCTTGAAGTCGGGCCGGTACTGAGTGACAATCCTGATGAGAGATATGCCGTCGAGGGCGCCGAAGGGATGGTTGCTCACCGTGATGAAAGCACCCTCGGGGAAGCGGGTGAGCGTTTCCAGGTTGTCTACGTCGAGGTCAATGTCGAAGTCGACGAGCAGTTTTTTGACAAATTCGGGCCCGGGAGTGTCGAAATGTCTTGAGTGGACGGCGTTTACCTTGTCGACCTGCATCCAGTGGAGCACCCGGTTTACGAGCTTTTCGTGCCCTTTGAGCTTGGGTACCATATTGATGACATCCTCGCAGTCGAGTACGGTGCGCTTGATGGGGGCATTGGCGTCGGGGCTTAGGGAATCTTCTGTATCGCTGAGGCTTTTGGGAGCCTTCTCGTCGTTTTCTTTCATTTCATCAGGACTTTTGGTTGTTCAACTCAATGAGAGCCTGTGGCTCGGTGGCCGAAACAGACTGCATGTCGACCAGATGCTTGTAATAGCCGTTGAGGGCGATGAGTTCGTCGTGCTTGCCGGCCTCGACAATGCGGCCTTCGTGAAGCACGCATATCATATCGGCGTTGCGGATGGTGCTGAGACGGTGTGCTATGACGAGGGTGGTGCGGTTTTTTACCAGACGGTCGAGTGCCTGCTGTACGAGCGCTTCGCTTTCTGAATCGAGTGCGGAGGTAGCCTCGTCGAGGATTAGCACCGGGGGGTTCTTGAGGATAGCACGGGCTATGGAGAGGCGCTGACGCTGGCCGCCGGAGAGACGGCAGCCGCCATCGCCGATGTTGGTCTGATAACCCTGCTCTGATGCGACGATAAAGTCATGGGCGTTTGCCACACGGGCGGCCGCCTCGACTTTTTCGGGTGTGGCATCGTCGACACCGAAAGCGATGTTGTTGTAGAACGAATCGTTGAAGAGGATGGCCTGCTGGCTCACGTTGCCCATCACGGCACGAAGGTCGTGGACGCGCAGGTTACGGATATCGATGCCGCCGATAGTAACCGCGCCTTCCTCAACATCGTAGAAGCGGGGGATAAGGTCGGCCATTGTGGACTTGCCGGAGCCCGACTGACCAACCAGTGCCACGGTGGAGCCGGCGGGAATGTCGAGGTTGATATGATGGAGCACACGGTGGGTGCCGTAGCTGAAGCTCACATCCTCGAAGCGGATATGGGCGCCTTCGGGGGCCGGAGCGGAAGGGTCAGACAAGGCAGACCGGTCTGACCGGGGCACGAGAGAGAGAGTATCCGGTTTTTCGGGGTCCTTGATGGGATTGTCGGTTTTGAGTATCTTGTTGATGCGTTCCATCGAGGCCATACCTTTCTGAATCGAATAGACGGCCTTCGACAGCTCTTTGGCGGGGTTGATGATGCTGTAGAACATCAGCAGATAGTAGATGAAGGTCGATGCCGTCATCGAGGAATGACCCGATAGAATGAGGCTGCCGCCGAACCAGAGCACGACGGCTATGGCGAAAGTGCCGAGGAATTCGCTCATGGGATGGGCGAGGGAGTATCGGCGCTGCACGGCGTTTGAAATTTTGAGAAAGCGGTTGTTCTCCTCATGGAAACGGCGTTTCATCTTCTCCTCGGCATTGAAAGCCTTGATGATACGGAGGCCTCCGAGAGTTTCCTCGATGGTCGACATAATGGTGCCCCACTGGTTCTGGGCCTCGAGCGACTTGCGTTTGAGTCGCTTGCCTACCTTGCCCATGATATAGCCGGCTATGGGAAGCAGTACGAGCACGAAAAGCGTGAGCTGCCATGAGATAGCCACCATTGTGGCGAGGTAGACTATAATCATCACGGGGTTTTTGAAAAACATGTCGAGCGACGACATCACCGAAGCCTCCACCTCAGCCACGTCACCGCTCATGCGGGCCATTACGTCGCCTTTGCGCTCGGAGGTGAAAAACGAGATTGGCAGGGTGGTGATTTTATCGTAAATGTCGTTGCGGATATCCCTCACCACGCCATTCCTGATGGGTATCATGAAATAGGAGCTGAGGTAAATGGTGCCGCATTTAAGGCCGGTCATTATTACGAGAACGGCGGCAAGGAGAGCCAGGGTTGTTGCGGCGCCATAATAACTTATGGCTTCCTGCACATAATAGTAGAAATTGTTGATGACTACGTCCTTGAGGTCGGCCGAGCCGAGGCTCATGTAAACATAGTGGGCCTCGTTGATTTTGAAAAGAATCTCAAGGATGGGCACAATCATTGCAAACGACACCAGGGTGAGCAGTGTCGCAAGGATGTTGAAGAAGATATTGAGCGCCAGATATTTCTTATATGGCGGCACATATTTGCGTAATACTTTGAAAAAGTCGTTCATAGGAGCGTAAAATGCTTCGGGCTAAATTTCAAAATCGGGTTCGTCGGTTTCGGGCAGAGGCTTGTCGGTCTCTTTTTCGTCATCTTTTTTGCGTGGCGAGATAGGAATCGTGAAAATGAATCTCGCGCCATGACGGTATGAGGGATCGAGATAAATCACACCGCCGAGAATGTTTGCCATAAGGCGGCAGATATATAGGCCGAGGCCGTAGCCCGGCGAAGAATAGTCGAGCTTTTCGAATCTTTCAAAAATGAATTCCTCTTTGCCGCGGGGAATGCCTATGCCGGTGTCCTCCACGATGAAAGAAATGGTTTTTGCCGTGCGGTCGACGCTGTGTTGCAGCCTGATTGAACCGGAAGAGGTGAATTTCGCGGCGTTGGAGAGAAGGTTGAGAAGAACCTGCTCTACACGTTGTGAGTCGGTGGTGACAGTGACGTCTTTGTCGCGGGCGTTGACATATTCGAGTGGCACGCTCGGATGCACGGTTTTGGCGATGGTTTCGAGCGTAACGTTGCAAACCGATTTGACCGAAATGGGCTTGAAGGAGACATTGATCTGGGAGTTGTCGCTTTCGGCCACTTCGAGCACATCGTTGACAAGAGTGAGGATGAGCTCGGTGTTTTTGGTTACGATATCGGCGTATTTGCTGAGGTATTTGCGGTTCTCGTCGTCCATACAATCGACGATGAGACGGGTATACTCTGAAATCGCGTTGAGAGGGGTTTTGACCTCGTGGCTCATGTTGTTGATGAAGTCGGTCTTGACCTTGTCGGCGTCACGAGCTCGGTCGCGGGCGATGATGAGTTCTTTCTGAATCTGTCGCATATTGTCACGGTCGGCGCGTATTGTGGCGTTGGTCTCGGAGAGTTTCCGGGCGTACCGCTTGGTGCGTCGCAATAGGAGGAGGAGCATGATGACGAGGGCGAAGAAAGCCAAGGCCACGCCGATCGAGACCCAGAGGAGACGTCTGCTGGACTCGCTTTCCTCAAGGGCCTTCTCAGCTTGGAGCTCGGCGATTTTGCGTTCGCTCGAGCTCTGGTAGTAGAGGAGCTGAATCTCGCGGACGCGCTCGTTGCTGCGCTCGCTCATACGCCGTTCGAGAATCTTGTTGTATTCGCGCGTGGCCCAGAAGAGGGCATCACGGTCGCCGGTAGCTTCGGCGGCCTCTACCATCAGTGCCATGAAGCGGTCGCGGTGATATGAATTTTTCTCGTCGTCGATATGCTTTTTGAGGAGGGCGAGGGCTTCGGGGTATTCCTTGCGGGCCATCAGATAGTAGATGCGGGCGCGGCCCATCTCGGAGTATGTCTTTTTGAGGTCGTGGTCGCGGGAGATTATATTGAGGATGCGGTTGTAGTAGGTACTCCACTCGTTTTCGTTGAGCCCCTTGTAGTTGCTGAGCAGACGACGGTAGCAGTTGTAGAGACTGCGGTCGAAAGAGCGGTAGACGCGGCCTTCCGACTCGTAACGGTCCTTCATGGTGTCGATTATCGACAGAAGGTTTCGGTCGGCCTCGATTGCTTTTGCCGTGAGCCCGTTGCGGGAGTAGGTGTTTGCCGAAACGGTGTAGAAAAGGCTTTTGAGGGAGCCGTCGCCTTTCGGGAGATCGTCGAGATGGTGCAGCAGGTTGTCGTATACATCGGTTAGAATCTCGCTCTGTGTGATGTGGGAGAGGTAGATGCTGAACTCATAGAGCCGCTCGGCCCTCAGGCCCGGGTCTGACACGGGAGTGCTGGTGTATCTCTCGTAGGCGATCTCCAGGCTGTCCTGTAGCTCGTTGTTTGGCATCTTGTATGCGCGGCTGTTGAGCATCTGCAGCCTGATGAAAATGGCGGCTTCGCGCTGATTGTCGGAGGGAGTGACTTTTTTCACCAGCTCATAGTCGATTGCCTGCATTGAGTCGTTATATGAATTGGCATAGTAATTGCTATGCTTTCTCAGGGCTTCGAGGGCAGCCTTGTCATCGTGGGCTCTCAGTGCGGTGTAATAAAGATTACGGGTGACGCCGACATACTGGGAATAGTCGGCGAGGTCGAGCATGTCGAGGAGCACCTTAACACTGTCGGCCGCAGTCTTCTGGTAGCCGAGCATGGCGCTGACGCGTTTGTACTTGCCCGGGCGGTCCTGATATATGCTGTCGTTGTCGGAGGCGGCGAAGCCTTCGGCACAGGTCATGACGGCCAGCAAAAATATTATCAGAGTCTTTTTCAAACTGATTGGTTTAGGTTTTGAATGGTTTAGCAAGGACGGATTACATAAAAATCGCGCAGCCGGGCGGCAAAAACCGTTACCGGCGCCTCTATTTTTGCAAAGATACGATTTTTTTTTGGCATAAAGCGGCGAAGAGACTTAAACTTTGCGAAATAAGCCTCTTGTAAGGGAAATATGATGGCAAAGCAGGGCCAATCCTGCCGGATTTTATAGAATTGAAAGGGAAATATGTCTCGTGAGAGGACTCAAAGATGGAAGTTGTGGTTTCTTATTCCACCGGTGAAATCCTTACGCGTGAATTTTTGATTTTGCGGGAATTGAGCAGGTCGAGCAGGCCTTTGGTAACCTTGGATGAGTCTACGGCAGCGTATGCGCAACGCTCGAGAACATCGATTTTGCCTATCTCGCTCGACTCCAGGCCTCCCGTTTTGACCAGGAAGCCGAGGATGTCGCCCCTTGAGATTTTGTCTTTCTTGCCGGAGCTGAAATAGAGGGCTGTCATAGGTCTGAAACTATTGCAGGCCGGAGCATCTGTGGGATTATAAACTCCGTCAAAGCTGATATAGTCAGGCGCCTCTTCGCCAGGAGAGAGAAGGACGAAGGCGCGGCCGTCGGCACCCATGCGGGCCGTGCGTCCGTTGCGGTGACGCCAGGTCTCTTCGTTGACCGGCAGATGGTAGTGCACGATGTTGTCGATGTCGGAAATGTCGAGTCCGCGGGCCCCGAGGTCGGTGGTGACCACGCAGGGTGTCACGCCGTCCTGAAGGAGAATAAGGGCTCTTTCCCTGAATTGCTGGTCGAGGCCGCCGTGATAAAGGCCCGCCGGTATGCCGGCCTTGCGCATGCCTGCATAAACCCTTTCGGCACTTTCGCGGTGGTTGACGAAAATCATAGTCTTGAAGCCGCAGAAGCTTTTGACAAGGCGGATACAATCGTCGAGCTTGTCCTTACCTTCTGTATCGACTCTGAGCACCTCGCAATGGCCAGTGTTGACGGAAGTGTCGCCGGCGAAGTCAAGGGTGCGGGCCTGAGAAAAGTCGATGAAGTCGGGCACCTCCACGGCGGCGGTGGCCGATGTGAGGACAATGTCGGCGAGATGCGGCATGCGCCCGGCGAGACGTTTCATCTCGCCGAGGAAGCCGAGCTCGAGGCATTTGTCGTACTCGTCGATAACGAGCTGACGCACAGACTGGAGAGAGACGGTGTGGCGCAGCACATGGTCGAGAAGGCGCCCGGGTGTGGCAACGACGATATCGGGCGTGTCGCTTAGCGAGCCGGTTTCCTCGTGCATGGCATGTCCGCCGTAAAGGCTCACTATACGGAGCGAGGGTATGAGCGAGGCGAGAACCTGGCGGACCTGAATGGCGAGCTCACGCGTGGGCACGATTACAGCGCCGGTGATGCGGCTTTTTTCGGGCTTCAGCTCTTTCATCAGGGCTATGCCGAAAGCAATGGTTTTGCCGCTGCCGGTAGGCGCCAGCAGGCGTATACGTCGAGCCTTGCAGTCGAGCATCGCCGTCTGCAGCGCATTGAGATTTTCTATGCCGGGAAGCCTTTTCACGGCTTCGATTATTTCCTTCCTGTCCATGTGCTTGTAGTCTTATGCAGCAATAAAACAAAAAAATCGGAGCCGCGGTTTTCATTTAACGAAAACGTGGCTCCGTGATTTCTTAGAGTGGAGAGAATCAGAGTTTCTTTGAGTCCTCGATAGCGGTTTTAACAATGGCCTCGAACTTCTCGGCGGGGAGAAGGTCGCCGGTGCCTACGTAGGTCTTTTCGGGCTGTCCGGGAACGACAACTATGACGGTAGGAATGCTCTGAACGCCAAAGGCTTCAGCGGTGAGAGGATTCTTGTCGATGTCGATTGAGACGAAGGTGACGTCGCCATACTTCTTTGCCATTTCGTCGA
>CAYZFL010000019.1:0-1691 GCA_964477785.1 uncultured Bacteroides sp. | reverse complement strand
ACGCGGGCTTGAACTGCTGGCAGGGACCGCACCATGTGGCGTTGAAGTCGATGATCATGGGCTTCTTGAGCTCCATGGCGGGACGGATTAGATTGTCGTCTTCGAGGAAAACGATTGATTCTCCGTCTTTAGCCACGATGTCGACTACCTGAGTCTGGGGCACCTGGTCTTCGGCTTTGACTTCGGGGACTGAGTCTTTAGCCTCGCCGCCCTGGTTTGACTTGTTGCTGCCGCAGGAGGTGATCGTCATCATTGCCGCAAAGGCAAGCATTACAAAGTATTTAGCTTTCATGTCGGTAAAATTGTTTTGTTCGGAATATAAAACGAATAACTGAGAAATAGGTTTTCTTTTCGCGTCTCAACGCGCGCAATAATTGCGGGTGCAAATTTAATAAAAATCCGTGACTTTGCAAAAGAGGTGGGTTTTGTCGCGGAAAAATCTTAAATTTGCACCCAAAAATCAATATGCGCAGATTCAATAAGCTCTAAGAAAAATATCGATATGGTATATTTCAATTGCGACTATCAGACGGGAGCCCATCCGGAGGTGCTCGAGGCTCTCGTGAGATCAAATTTTGAGTTCGCCCAGGGATACGGCTATGACAAGGCAACAGCAACGGCCAAAAAGCTGATAATGAAAGTCTGCGGGCTGACAAAAGGCGATGTTTATCTTCTAACCGGAGGCACGCAGACCAACATGGTTGTGCTCGACCGTCTGCTCGGCCGCGGCGAGGGCGTGCTCTGCACGGAAACGGCGCATATCAATGTGCATGAGGCGGGCGCGATAGAGGCTGCGGGACATAAAGTGATAGCGCTGCCGGTACATGACGGCAAGCTGATGGCCCGTGACGTGAAGGAATATCTCGACAAGTTTTATGCCGATGCTACATGGCGGCACATGAGCCGCCCGGGTGCGGTATATATCTCGCATCCTACCGAATTGGGCACGCTTTATACCCAAAAGGAACTGACGGAACTTTCTGAAGTATGCCGTGCGGCGCGCATCCCCCTTTATCTCGACGGCGCGAGAATGGCTTACGGACTGATGGCTCCCGGTGCCGAATTGAGTTTGAAAGACATAGCCTCGCTATGCGACATATTCTATATCGGAGGCACCAAATGCGGCACATTGCTGGGTGAGGCCGTGGTGTCAGGCAATAAAAAACTGCTCGATGGCTTTCTCACACATGCCAAAAGTCACGGGGCATTGCTGGCAAAAGGAAGAGTGCTGGGCATACAGTTCTGCGCACTTTTCAGCAATGATCTTTACCGTAGGATAGGCGCCCATGCCATAAAACTGGCGATGGAAATAAGAAACGGATTTTTGGAACGTGGTTATCTCCTTTATATAGATTCGCCTACAAACCAGCAGTTTGTATTGCTGCCTAATAAGGTGCTGGATGCATTGAGAAAGAAAGTCTCGTTTGAGCTGTGGGGCCCGCGGCAAGCCGAGGAAACGCCGGTGAGGTTTGTGACCTCATGGTCAACAACAGAAGAGGATGTCAGAACGCTCTTCCATGCTCTCGATCATTTGCCGGAGGAATGTTTTAGCGCGGAATAGACGCAGGTAGAGCATCAAGAGAAAATCGCGAGAAAAAAGTCGGGAAAAATGTTTGGCGCCCTCAAACAAGTCAGGCCGATTGCAGGACTTTATACTCAAAATTTGCTAATTTTGCAGAAAATTCCGGTCT
>CAYZFL010000018.1:0-20425 GCA_964477785.1 uncultured Bacteroides sp. | reverse complement strand
CCTGTGGATGAGGCCCAGTCGTTGTTTGACAGTGGGAAGTATAAGGCAGCCGCCGAGCTGCTTGAGCCCGTGGTGAGGAAAACTCCAAGAAACCTTTCGGCGCGGGTGCTCTTAGGCAGAAGTCTAGTGAGTGCCGGTCAATATCAGCGCGGACGTGAGGCTTTGCTCGAGGCAGAGAGCCGCGGAAGCACTGAGGCATCGAGATGGCTGGCGGAGTATGCTCTCGACCGTTACGATGCATCTGCAGCCACAGAACATCTTGACAAGTGGAAAGCAAAAGTGACCAAATCACGCAAAGAGGCTCCCGCTCAGCTTGAGGAAATGCAGTCGAGGGCAATGATGCTTGAGAATCTGCTGGGACATGTGGAGAAAATCGTGATAGTCGACTCGATACAGGTGCCCGAAGAACTGTTCTTCAAGAATTACAAGCTGTCGCGTCAGGCCGGCAAGCTGCTTTCCGGCGCTGATTTGCGCATGGACAATGCCGAAATGGTTTATGTGCCTGAAAACCGGCGTGAAATGATATGGGCCGAGACCGACAGCGTCGGAAACAAGGCTTTGAAAGCGGCGGCGATACTTGACGACGGCACGATGGAGACCGCAACAAAACTCAGCCTTGACCTGAATGGCGATTCCGACTATCCATTCCTTATGCCCGACGGTGTGACACTCTACTTCGCAAACGACGGCGAGGGTTCGCTTGGAGGCTATGACATATATATGACGCGCCGCGAGGGGGACAAATGCCTTGAGCCGCTCAATATGGGTATGCCTTATAACTCACCGTCCAACGATTACATGATGGCTCTCGACGAGTCGACCGGCCTTGGGTGGTGGGCGACAGACCGCAATGCTCCCAAGGGCTATGTTACAATCTACACCTTCATAATATCGGACGTGAGAACCAACTATCCGGCCGATGAGCCACGCATAGGTGACTTCGCACGCATCACCTCGATAGCCGAAACACAGGGAGGTGCGGATGTCAACGCCTGGAAAGAGAAGATTGAGGCAATCTCGGCGGATGATGAATTTGAAGAAGAAAATTCAGCAAGCGACAGTTTTGTGCTCTCGCTTGGTGACGGCCGGGTGATATACACTCTCGACGACCTTGAAAATTCCAAGGCTCTCGATGCCGCAAAACAGCTGCTGCGTCTGAAATCGACTTACCGCTCAGAGATGCGTCAGCTGGAGGCTCTGAGGGAGAAATGGCGCGGAGGAGACCATTCATCGGGCGATGCCATCCGCAGACTCGAGGCTAAGACAGTGCGTGATGCCGAAAAAATAGCTAAACTTAGCAACACGGTGATAAAACTCGAGACAAAAGGACAGTAAGCACAGTTCTGAAGTTCTAAAGCTTCGTCAGTCTGATCAAGAATATATCAAGGCACCGATATGCCTGTTTCAAATAAAATTTCCAATCAAATTATCACAAAATGATATCGTTTTTAATAGCCTTAGGCGTGCTTGTGGGCGGATATCTGATATACGGCACGATAGTAAGCCGGATACTCGCATTGCGCAAGAACGCGCCTATGCCTGCCTATACAAAACAGGACGGCGTGGACTATATGCCCATGGCCACATGGAAAGTATTTCTGATACAGTTTCTCAACATAGCCGGAATCGGCCCGATATTCGGAGCCATTATGGGTGCCATGTTCGGACCCGCAGCCTTTCTGTGGATAGTCTTCGGCACGATATTCGCCGGAGCAGTGCATGACCTTGTGTCGGGCGTTATGTCGGTGAGAAGCGGTGGCGATTCATTGCCTGAACTTGTAGGCCGCGAACTGGGGCCGTCGGTGAAACAGGCTATGAGAGTCATCTCCGTAGTGTTGCTCATACTTGTGGGCGCGGTGTTTATCAAGACTCCGGCCGACCTTCTGTCATCGATGACACCCGCGCAACTTAACGTGAATTTCTGGATCGGAGTTATATTCATATATTACGCGCTTGCCACCATGCTTCCCATCGACAAGCTTATAGGCAACCTTTACCCTGTCTTCGGTTTTGCTCTGCTGTTTATGGCGGCCGGACTTCTTGCCGTGCTGCTCTTCGGAGGCGTCGAGATACCCATGGGCTTCGAGGATGGACTTCAGACCCGATATACAGATGGCAGTCATCCGGTCTATCCCATGATGTTTGTGAGCATAGCCTGCGGTGCCATATCGGGTTTCCATGCCACCCAGTCTCCCATGATGGCGCGCTGTCTCAAACGTGAGACTCTCGCCCGCCCCATATTCTATGGCGCGATGGTTGCCGAAGGCGTCGTAGCGCTAATTTGGGCTGCGGCTGCGATTACTTTCCTGGGCGGTTATGAGGAGCTTAACGCATACTTCGCTCTCGGCCCTGACGGAAATCCTCTTCATGCTCCGGGCGATCTGGTAAAAGCTGTATCCGTGGGCTGGCTCGGTGCTGTAGGCGGAGTGCTTGCCATTTTAGGTGTGGTTGCAGCCCCCATCACCACTGGCGATACGGCTCTGCGCTCGGCACGTCTGATTGTGGCCGACTTTATGAAGCTCGACCAGAAGAGTATAGTAAAGAGGCTGCTTGTATGCCTCCCGATATTCGGACTCACATTTATCCTGATGTTTATCGACTTTGAGGTGCTCTGGAGATATTTCGCCTGGTCCAACCAGTTGTTGGCGGCCATAACGTTGTGGGCATGTACGGTGTATCTGGCCCGTCACCGCAAGTCGTTTATAATCACTTTGCTGCCGGCACTGTTTATGACTGTGGTATGTACCGGATATATACTTTACGCGCAGAAAGAAGGCTTCGGACTGCCACTCTGGATAGCTCTTTCCGGGGCCGGGGCCGTGACACTCATCATAGGCGTGCTTTTCTTCAGATACCTCCGCCTGCTCCGTTCAGGCAAGCTCATTCATGAAGTGGCATATTGAAAATGGACAGACAATATTTCATAAATCTCTCCCGCAACAGACTCTACAATCTACATACCCATACCCAGTTTTGCGATGGACGCACCAATATGATGTCCTTTGCGGAAGAGGCTGCCAGGCTTGGCTTCAAGGCTTTGGGCTTCACGCCACACGGCCCGGTAGACATACCGTCGCCCTGCAATATGGCGCGTGAAAATGTCGAAGCTTATTTTGCCGAGGTGAAGCGCCTGCGCAAGCTTTACAAAAAAGGTCCCGAAATATTGGCATCGATGGAGGTGGATTTTCTGCTCGGAAAATCCGGTCCCCGCGACACTTACTACCAGGATCTCGGCCTCGACTTTATACTGGGCTCGGTACATTTTCTGAAAAGCCGTCACGATGGATTTATCGATGTCGACGGCAGGCCCGCAGATTTCATACGGCGCCTGCACGACTATTTCGCGAATGATATCAGATATGTGGTGTCGAGCTATTTCGAGTCTATGGCCGAGATGATAATGGCCGGAGGTTTCGACATCATAGGACATTTAGACAAAATTGCATTCAATGCATCTTCGGTTCAGCCGGGCATAGAGGACGAGCCATGGTTTGCCGACATGGTCAATGCCGTGATTGACGAGGCGCTTAAGTCGGGCAAATTCATTGAAATAAACACCAAGGCTTATGAGCGAGATGGACGCTTTTTCCCGGCAGAGCGTTACTGGCAGCGGCTTGTCGATGGCGGTGCGAATCTGCTGGTAAATTCCGACGCGCATTATGCCGACCGACTTGAATCGGGGCGGCCCAAAGCCTTTGAGATTCTTGGAAAGCTGGGCTATGCCACGGCAGCCGGCACGGTGGAGCGTCATCCCTGGGAGCCGTTTATACCACAAGGAGCGAAAGCACTCGTAATGGGCACGTTCCCCCCGGGAGCACACCGATGGAAGATGGATTTCTATTATCCCAATGCCACCAATGACTTCTGGAAAATGGCCGGGCTGATATTCGACGGCAATCCCAACCGCTATTATGACCCGCAGAAACGTGAATATCGTGTAAATGACATAAAGAGCATGCTCTCTGCCCGAGGCATTGCCATGAGCGATACGGTAAAGACCGCCCGCAGGCTGAAGGATAACGCGTCCGACAAGTTCCTCGATGTAGTGGAGCCAAACGATGTGAAAGCCCTTCTCCGCCGCATGCCGCAATGCACACAGATTGGCTGTACGGGTGAAAAAGCGGCGCAGATTGCGGCCTCTCAGCTTGGCGTGGAAGCTCCGGTTGTGGGACAGTCTGAAACTGCCGATTTTGAAGGTCGACCGATTGGCCTTTGGAGGCTTCCTTCTACCTCGAGGGCTTATCCTCTGTCGCTCGAGCTTAAGGCCGACGCCTACCGGCCCTTCTTCAAAGCCGCGGGATGTCTGTGAAAAGCAGATTTAGGATTAGCCGCCGACTGTTTTTTATGCGAAATTTTATGACCGGCTGTATAATCTTTTAGGCTATGATATTTGTTTAGATATCAAACGGATATAATCCATCCTCTCACTTTAAGCTGAAAGACTATGAAGACGATACCCACTACACTTTTTGACAGCCCTCAGCCCGATACGGCGGTGAGGACAGGCAGTATGCTTGTAGCGCAGCCTCTTTTGTCTGAATCGTTCTTCAATCACGGGGTGATAGCGCTCGTGGACTACAGCCGCGACAACGGGGCCCTCGGTACTGTGCTCAACAACCGCACCGAATGTCTGCTTCACGAGGTAATCGACGGAGTAGACCCAGGAATGAAAGTGCCTGTCTATAATGGAGGGCCTCTGAGTCAGGACCGGATATATTTCCTTCACAATCTGGGTAATGAGATAATACCGGAATCTTCGGAATTCGCTCCCGGTCTGTTCATAGGCGGAGAGTTCGATGCCGCACGCGAATATATCAATCTCGGAGCCGAACCCAACGGACATATACGCTTCTTCGTAGGCTACAGCGGGTGGAGCGTCGGACAGCTTGAGGAGGAACTTAAAAACCGAGTATGGGCGGTGGGAAAATTCAGCCGTGATACAGACACATTCTTTACAGGCGACGAGGATTCTTACTGGCACAGGGCGGTGAAGTCATTGGGCAGCCGCTATGCCACTTGGAAATATTTTCCAAAGAATCTCCGGTCAAATTAAGACATTGACTCCAAGTTAAATTTACTCAATAGATATATAATAAGAGCGGGACATCACGTCTCGCTCTTATTCATAAACTTTTAAGTCTAAACTTATGAAATTACGCCATGACGGCGGAATATTTTCTGAATTTTCTCAAGGGCGGTCGAAACCTGCTCCTTGGTGTGGGTTGCCATGAGGCTGAAGCGGATGAGGGTATCCTGCGGAGCGACAGCCGGCGAAACAACCGGGTTGACGAAAATGCCTTCCTCGAAGAGGTCGCGTGTGATTGCGAAAGTCTTGAAGTTGTCGCGGATGAAAAGCGGGATGATGGGTGTTGAGGTGCGGCCTATTTCGCAGCCCATATTGCGGAATCCCTCCAGGGCGAATTTAGTGTTTTCCCAAAGACGCTCCTGACGCCAGGGCTCGGTCTGCATCAACTCGAGAGCCTTGAGCGCCGCGGCAGTGGAAGCCGGCGTGATGCTGGCGGTGAAGATATATGAGCGCGAATGGTGGCGCAGGAAGTTGGTGATTTCCTTATCTGTGGCGATGAAACCTCCGAGTGAGGCAAACGATTTGGAGAATGTGCCCATGATAAGGTCTACATCGTCCTGAAGACCGTAATGGTGGCAGACACCGCGGCCGCCTTCGCCGAAGACTCCTATGCCGTGGGCCTCATCGACCATCACAGTGGCATTGTATTTCTTTGCCAGTCTTACGATTTCGGGGATGTTTGCCACATCACCTTCCATCGAGAACACACCGTCGGTGACGATAAACTTAATCTTGTCTTCAGCGCATTTCTGGAGCTGCTTTTCGAGCGACTCCATGTCGTTGTGGCGATATTTGAGCTGCTGGGAGAAAGACAGACGGCGCCCTTCGATGATTGAGGCATGATCCTGTTCGTCCCAGAGTATGTAGTCTTCGCGACCGGTGAGGCATGAAACGACACCGAGATTCACCTCGAAACCGGTGGAGTAGATCATCACGTCTTCTTTGCCTATGTATTCCGCAATCTTGTGCTCGAGTTCTTTATGAAGGTCGAGAGTACCGTTGAGGAAAGGAGAGCCGGCGCAGCCGGTGCCGTATTTGCGTGTTGCCTCTATTGCGGCTTCCTTGACCCTGGGGTCGTCGACAAGACCGCTGTAACAGTTAGAGCCAAACATCAGCACCTTGCGGCCGTTAATGATAACCTCAGGTTGCTGCTCAGAAGAAATGGGGCGGAAATAGGGATATACGCCTGCCGCTTTTGCCTCCTGAGGCTCTGTATATTTGGAAAGTTTAGCTTGTAATGGCTTCATTTTTGGTTATTAAGACTACCGCAGCCGATCTTTCAAAGCTCTGCCGGCGGCATATTCATAGGATTTTTTGGCTAAAAAACCGACTACAAAGTTAGCTAAAATTTTTGTTTTATTCGGTTTTTATTGTCAAAAATGAGGGCTTTGGCCTAAATAATAGTCGGAAAGTGGCTAAAATTTGCCAAATTAGGCTATGTGGGGCTGGGAAGTCAGGACTCTGTGTCTCAGAATCCCACTATACCCATTGCCTCACGTACTTCGGCGAGGGTTTTCGCTGCTCTTTCGCGGGCATGCTCGGCTCCCTGCTTAACAACGCGGCGGATGTAGGCATCGTCGTTCATGATGTCGGTTATGCGCTCGCGTATGGGGTCGGTTACCTTGACGATGTCCTCGGCAAGCTGTTTTTTGAGGTCGCCGTAACGGATCGAGCAGTCGGCATAGGCATTGGTAAAATGCTCCACCACGTCGGGAGTTGAGGTGAGCTTAAGAAGCGTGAAAAGATTCTGAATAGGCTCGCTGACAGGCGAATTGGGCTCCTGAGGGCCCTGGTCGGTGACTGCGCGCATCACTTTTTTGCGAATGGTCTTGGGGTCGTCGAGCAGGTAAATGCAGTTGCCCTCGCTCTTGCCCATCTTGCCTGATCCGTCGAGACCGGGTACCTTGATGGGCTCGCCGCCGAATTCAAAGTCGGTGGGTTCGGGGAAGATATTAACCTTATAAAAAGAGTTGAAGCGGCGTGCGAAGCGGCGAGTGAGCTCGAGATGCTGCAGCTGATCCTTGCCCACGGGCACTTTGGTGGCCTTCTGGATGAGGATATCTACGGCCATGAGGGTGGGGTAGGTGAGCAAACCGGCATTCACGCGGCGGTTTGACTCGTTGCCTATGATAGTGCGTGCCATGTCTTCGTCATCTTTTTCCGAGGGGTCGGGAGCGCCCAGGCCGAGGGCCTTGCGGGCCTTGTCCTTGAATGAGGCGGTACGCATCAGTTCGCCTATGCCCACATGCATGTTGAGCAGAAGATACATCTCCGGTATTTCGGGTATGTCGCTCTGAATGAATATGTTTGCCTTGTCGGGATCAATGCCGGCGGCAAGATATGTGGCCAGGATGGCTTTGACGTTGGAGTGAAGCTCCTTAGGGTCGGGATTGGTGGTGAGGGCGTGGAGATCGGCTATAAAGAAGTTGCAGTCGTGCTCGTCCTGCAGAGCCACGAACTTGCGGAGGGCACCGTAATAATTGCCCAGATGGAGATTTCCGGTAGAGCGTATGCCGCTCAGGATTGTTTCGCGTTTAGGTGTATTTGTCTCAACTTTTACCTGAGAATTGTTTTCCATATATGTTTTTATGACTATAAAATTCTGTAAATATTTAATTGATATATGCTTGCACCATAAAATCTTAGGCGCGTCAGGGAGAGGAATTATTCGAATTTCTTTTTGCGGAACACGAAGTTGCGGCCAAGGTATTTCTCTCTTACCACGGGATTTTCGGCGAGTTCGAGCGGAGTGCCGTGGAAAAGTATTCGGCCTTCGTAGAGAAGATAGGCGCGGTCGGTGATTGAGAGGGTCTCGGGGGCGTTATGGTCTGTGATGAGAATGCCTATGTTTTTCTCTTTCAGCTTATATACCACGGCCTGAATATCCTCTACGGCGATGGGATCGACGCCGGCGAAAGGCTCGTCGAGCATGATGAACTTGGGGTCGATGGCAAGGCAGCGCGCTATTTCTGTGCGGCGTCTCTCGCCTCCCGAAAGGCGGTCGCCATAGTTCTTCCTCACCTTCTGAAGACTGAATTCCTCGATAAGGCTTTCGAGTTTCTGTTTCTGATACTCCTTTGATGTTTTGGTCATCTGGAGTACAGATTTTATATTGTCCTCGACGGTCATCTTACGGAAGACCGAGGCTTCCTGTGCCAAATATCCAATGCTGTTCTGGGCGCGTTTGTATACCGGGTAAGAAGTGATATCGAGATCGTTGAGGAAAATCTTGCCCTCGTTGGGTCTTACAAGGCCCGTTGTCATATAGAAAGTAGTGGTCTTGCCTGCTCCGTTGGGGCCTAGGAGACCAACGATTTCGCCCTGCTTCACGTCGATCGATACATGGTTTACCACTGTGCGCTTGCCGTAAATCTTGACGAGATTTTCTGTGCGGAGCACCATGGGGGCGGCGCTTTCAGACTGGTCGGACTGGTCCGGCTGCTCTGACAATTCCGGCATTGGCTCAGCTGTGCCGGTAACATTGACGTCTTCGGCGGTGAGGCCTTCAAATGATGTTTCTTTATTTTCGTTTTCGCTCACTTGGCTTGGAAAATTAGTTGGTAATAATGCCGGCGATCAGCAGATTTTATTTCCGGCTTTGCTGCGTTTGAGACGGCTCTCGATGTAATCGGTAAGCAGAGTGATTGCCACAGTGTTGCTTCCGCCCTGCGGCACGATGAGGTCGGCAAAGCGTTTCGAGGGCTCGATATACTGGCAGTGCATAGGCTTGAGCACTTCCTGATAACGGTCGATGACCATCTTTGGCGTGCGCCCGCGCTCCACGCAGTCTCGCGATATTACGCGGATAAGCCTTTCGTCGGCATCGGCGTCGACAAACACTCTCACGTCCATCATGTCGCGCAGCTCCGGGTCACACAGCACCAGAATGCCTTCGACTATCACCACGTCGCGCGGCTCCACGGTGATGGTCTCTTTCTGGCGGGTGCAGGTGAGATATGAATAGGTGGGCATTTCTATCGATTTACCCTCCTTGAGTTGTTTAAGATGCCCCACCAGGAGGGGCCATTCGATGGCTCCCGGCTCGTCGAAATTAATCTGCTGCCTCAGCTCGGGCGGCACGTGCGACGAGTCCTTATAGTAATTGTCCTGAGGCATTACCGCAACCTCTCCCTGAGGGAAGCTGTCGATTATCTTTTTAACAACTGTAGTCTTGCCTGAACCGGTTCCACCGGCTATGCCTATGATTAGCATTATAACGCGATTTTGAGGTTTTTGAAAATTTGCCACGAATTTACGAAAATTGCACGGTTTTTCGATAAGCCGTCGCGAAAAAAATTGTATATTTGCAGAGTATAGCCGGGTAAAATCCAAATCCGGCGGCTTAACCGGGATGACAGCCTCTACAGCGAGACGCCCCGGAGGAAATTACTCTCAGACCCTAAAATGCAATATACAAGCACTTCACATAAATATACGGTAGGTTTTCGCGAGGCCATAGAAAATGTGATACCCCCCGACGGCGGTCTTTACATGCCTTCGCCTATTCCATCCGTGCCTCAGGCCGTATTCAACAACATAGACGAGATGAAGCCCATGGAGATTGCCTATGTGGTGACGTCGCTGTTTATGGACGGATCGATAGAACTTTCAAAGATGAGGGATATCGTTACCGAGGTATTTTCCCAGACGATGCCGCTTAGGCGCATGGCCGACGGCCGCTATCTCTTCGAACTCTTTCACGGCCGCACGCTGGCCTTCAAGGATATCAGCTCCAAGTTTCTCGCGCTGATGCTTTCGGCCCTCAGGAAGCCGGGCGATCCGGTGAAACATGTGCTCGTCTCCACAACCGGCAACACCGGCGCGGCGATAGCCAACTCGTTCGCCAATCTCGACGGTTTCGAGGTCCATGTGCTTTATTCCCGGGGCACCCTCACACGCCAGCAGGAAGCCATGCTTACCGGAATGCAGGGCAACATACATACTGTAGAAGTATCCGGACCTATCCAGAAGTGTAAGGAACTTATAGGCCGGGCACTTTCCGATCCCGAGCTAACCTCGCGTTACAGCCTCATTACGGCAAACTCGCTCAACATTGGTCGTCTCATTCCTCAGATCGTCTGCTATTATATACTATATGTGCAGTTGCACCACGCCGGGCTGAGATTCCGCAACTGCCGTCTGGTGATGCCTTGCGGCAATCTGAGCAATCTCGCCGCCGGCCTCATCGGTAGCAGGATGGGAGCCGCCCCCGGCGCATATCTTGCCGCCTGCAACGCCAACAATATGCTCGACCGCATGCTGCGCAACAGTGACGACACGGAGATTCCGGCAAAAAAGACCCTTGCGAGAGCCCTCGACCTCAGCAAACCGTCAAATCTCCCACGAATACTCGATCTCGGAGGCGGTATCGAAGGTCTCAGAACCATGATTTCTTCTGACACAGTCACGGATGACGAAATCCGTGCCACCATAAGACGCGTCTGGGATGAGTCGCATTACGACATCGATCCCAACACCGCCGTGGCTTATGATGCCGCATGCAAAAATCCTGCCGATGGTCTCACCGATATAATCTTCGCGACAAACCATCCGGCAAAATCGCTCGACCTCATGACTCCCATTACCGGCCGCGCTATGGAACTTCCTCTCCAGCTCACACGTTTTATGGGTAAGAACGGGCCTGTGACCAAGCTGGCGCCCACATATCCCGCCTTCAAGAAATATCTTCTCAATTATATAGAATCCTAACTAACTAAAAAATATATTATGGCAAAAGTACGTGAACTTAAGAAAGCTGTCAAGAGTCTTTGCGCCGACATGGCCGCAGAAACCATCATCGCCGCCGAGCTCATCAAGGGCTATGACAAGGCAAAAGTAAACGAAATACTTCGCAAAGTAGCAGAGTTCCAGTCAAAGACTCTCGCTAAAGTGAAATTCGCATTTGACAAGGTACCTGCCGATTTCGAGACCAAGGCCGCTTTCAACAAGGCTAAATATGTGTATTATAAAGAGGCATATAAAAAACTTACCGGGGAAATTCAGGCAAACGCCAAGGCTATTGTCGACGAGATGAACGCCGCAATGCCCAAACTTGACTGAAAGTATATCCGAAGTAATTTCAAACGACAGATACTTTGAAAAAAGACCTCAAGATAGCGGTGCTGTCGTATGACATCGTGCCGTTTTCGCCCGGGGACAATATTGCGACCGTCAGGGAGGCGCTTAAGCGTCTCCCCGATGATTGCGATCTTGTGGTGCTCCCCGAACTCTTCAGCACCGGCTACGACGAATCTCCCGAGGCCTTGCATCGTGCCGCGGAGCCATGTTCGGGTCCGACCGTCGCCGCAATCACCGACCTGTCACGGCAGTACAATGTGGCCGTGGCCGGTTCTTTCCTCGCCCGCTCGGGAAATGATATCTATAACCGCGGATTTTTTATCGAACCTTCGGGCGACTATCAGTTTTATGACAAACGGCATCTTTTCGGAGTTGGGCGGGAATCTAAGTTTTTCTGCGCCGGCACATCGTCGACGCCTCTTTCGGTGAGATTCCGCGGCTGGGAAATAGCTATGATAATATGCTACGACCTTAGGTTCCCCGTGTGGTGTCGCAGCCCGCGCAAAAATCCATACGACCTGCTGCTCGTACCTGCCAACTGGCCCGAAGCCCGCGCTTTCCCCTGGGAGCATCTGCTTATAGCAAGGGCAATCGAGAATCAGGCCTTCGTGGCAGGAGCCGACCGTCGCGGCTCTGACAGTTTCGGCAAATACGACGACCTCAGTTTCGTTTTCGACTTCCTGGGACGTAGCATCGGCTCCAAAACCTACTGGCAGGACCTCCGCTGCGAGGCTCTTGTGGCGATATGCTCGGCCGAGAAGCTCTCGAAATTCCGCACCGCCTTCCCGGCCCTCAACGATGCCGATAATTTCTCGGTGGAGTAACTTCGACTATTGGTTGGCTCGCATATTTATATTAAATTTGCATCTCCAAAACAAGCTCCCCAATTCATACTCCTATGAACGCGATAAAGAAATTTTACGGCAAACATCCGGTTTTGTCTAATTTCATCATAATTGTGATAGTCGGATTCATCCTTGTCTGGCTGTCGCTGATATTCCTCAACATCTGGACCAAGCACGGCGACACGGCCATTGTGCCCGAAGTGAAGGGCCTGAGCTATGCAGAAGCTACCGAAAGACTCTCCGAAAGAGGCCTTGACATCATTGTGTCGGATTCGATTTACGACCAATCGGTTGCCGCCGGCACGGTGATTGAATCGGTACCAAAAGCCGGAGCAGAGGTTAAGGGCGGTCGTCCCGTCTATGTTACCATCACCTCCTTCTCGCCCAAGATGGTCACCATCTCAATGCCCGTTACAGGCGTTTCGTCACGTCAGGCCCTCAGCTATCTTCAGGCTCTCGGTATCAACTCTGTAAGCATCGTCAACGTGCCTTCGGGCTACACCGACCTTGTGCTCGACGCCACGGTGGGTAAGCAGCAGCTCTTTGTGGGTGCTTCAATACCCGTCAACGCTGATGTGGTGCTGAAAGTGGGCAGCGGAGTGGAAGAGCCCGACACTGTCGCCGTTGAAGTCGACAGCATCGCATCTGAAATCGACGTCGAACCGGAAGCTTTCGAATAAGTTTGGAAAAAGAAAAGGAATATAAAATAATAACCTTGTCTTCCGCCACCAAGGAAGATTATGCCGCCTCGCTGGCTGACAGTCCCGCGGCCGCCGGCATCGACGATGATGTGGAAGAACTCGGCGAAGAAGGCGACGGAGGCAATATCCTTTACGAGCATTTCAGATTTGTGGCCGACAAAGGCCAGGCTTTGCTGAGGGTCGACAAGTTCCTTACCCAGCGGCTTGAGCACTCGTCGCGAAACCGCGTGCAGCAGGCGGCCGAGGCAGGGTGCATTCTCGTCAACGGCAAGCCCGTGAAGAGCAACTACCGTGTGAAACCGCTCGACGTGGTCCAGGTGGTGATGGACCGTCCCCGCTACGAGTTTGAAATCATAGCCGAAGACATACCTCTTGATATCGTTTATGAAGACGCCGACGTGCTGGTGGTCAACAAGCCAGCCGGCCTCGTGGTGCATCCCGGTCACGGTAACTATTCCGGCACGCTGGTAAATGCCCTCGCTTGGCATTTCCGCGACAATCCCGACTATGACGTCACCGATCCGCGCCTCGGCCTCGTACACCGTATCGACAAGGACACCTCCGGCCTCCTCGTCGTGGCCAAGACGCCCGACGCAAAGACAAATCTCGGCCGTCAGTTCTTCAACAAGACCACGCGCCGTGAATACCGCGCGCTTGTCTGGGGCGTCCCCGAGCCTCAGAAAGGCACGATCGTAGGCAATATCGACCGTTGCGTCTCCGACCGCCTCAGAATGGATGTTTTCCCTCCCGAGAGCGGTAAAGGTAAGCATGCCGTCACACATTATGAGGTGCTCGAGGACCTTCGCCACGTTTCCCTCATTAAATGTGTGCTTGAAACAGGACGCACCCATCAGATCCGCGCCCACATGCGCCACATAGGTCATCCCTTATTTTCCGATGCCCGCTATGGAGGCGACAAGGTGCTGAGAGGTGTGCGATCATCGAGTTATAACGCTTTCATAGCCAATTGTTTTGAAATTTGTCCCCGTCAGGCTCTGCATGCGGCCACTCTGGGCTTCAGACATCCCCGTACAGGCGAGGAAATGGACTTCTCGGCTCCCATGCCTGCTGACATGCAGGCGCTTATCGAAAAATGGCGGGCATATTGCGGCGCTGACGGTCGTGAATGAAAGCGGCTCTGATTGCAGTTAAAAATTGTCTCAAGCCCTTTTATTGTTTTTTAACAATACTGTAAAACTATATAAATTTCTGCCCTCTCCTCGGAAATTTTGACTAACTTTGAAGACATTTTTATAAATGTGCTTGACATGGAACAATACAGCGAATCCGGGGCATCTCACACATGCCTGGCGTCTATGCCTGAGGAATTCAAAGATATAGCTCCTTATGGAGAAGAGGAGTTTCACGAGGTGATGAAGAAACTCGTTGCAGAAGAGGGCTTTAGAAATGCTGTGCAATACTGTATGCCTGACGTTGACTATCAGCAGTTTGCTCAGATGTTGCTCGGCCTCCGCAGCCAATCTCAGTTTCAGCATCAGGTCATGGGCTCTTTCCTCGAGAAACTCATCTCGAAGACTACGGCAGGCCTAACCTGCTCAGGCCTTGAAAATCTTACCGATGGCAGAAGTTATACATTTATCAGCAATCACCGCGACATTGTGCTCGACGCATCACTGCTCAACGTCTGCTTTATGCGCTCACATAAACCACTGACGCAGATAGCGATAGGCAACAATCTGCTTATCTATGACTGGATTACCGACCTTGTGAAGGTCAACCGCAGCTTCATAGTGAAGCGCGATGTGCGCTCGATCAAGGCCCTCGAGGCCGCAAAGCAGCTTTCGGCTTATATCCATTATACCATCACCAAACTCAACGAATCCATCTGGATCGCCCAGCGTCAGGGACGCGCAAAGGACTCTAACGACCTCACGCAGGAAAGTCTCATTAAGATGCTCGCCCTCGGCTGCGACAATTCGGTCAAGGAAAGTCTCCTCGAGGTAAGCCTCACGCCGGTTTCGATTTCTTACGAATACGACCCCAACGACTATCTTAAGGCTACCGAGTTTCTTAAGAAACGCCGCGACCCGGAGTTCAAGAAGACAAATCACGACGACCTTCTGAGCATGGAAACCGGCATGCTCAGCAACAAGGGCCGCGTGCATTTTCACATCGGTAAATGTATCAACGATGATTTCGAAAAATTCCCTGAAGAAGGCCGTAATGAGGTTGTCCGCGAGTGCTGCAGACTCATCGACCGCTCGATTCACGGCGGCTACATGATTTATCCCGGCAATTATATCGCTTACGACATGCTCTCGTCTGCGCCCCGTTTTGCCGACAAATATACTCCGGAGCAGAAAGAGGCCTTCCTCCACTATGTGGAAAAACAGCTCGACAAAGTGCGTCTTACCGACATCAAGCCCGAAGAGCGCGACTTCATGCGCCAGACCATTTTCGGCATGTATGCCAATCCGCTCTACAACCGCCTCCAGGCCCTCAAAGATTAGGAATTAGCGAACAGAAATATAAAGCCCGCGCCTCAAACGAAGCGCGGGCATCTTTTTATTGGCGATTATATGATTCAAATAAATGCTTAAGCGACAATAAATTGCTGATTGTCAAAGGGCGTGCCCCGTTTTGCCTTCGTAGTAGTTTACGAAAGCCTGATTGACGAATTTCACGCCGCCGGGGGTGGGGTAGTCGCCCGAGAAATACCAGTCGCCGGGATGATCGGGTATGGCTTCATGCAGACCCTCCAATGTCTGATACACAACCTCTATGGCCGGCATCCATTCGCCCGGTTTTGTCACTGCCGGAGTGATCATTTCGGCGATTTTTTCGGAAATCTCACGGTCGGTGAAGGGTGCGTAAATGGCCTTTACGCGGTTGACCTGCTCGGCCGCGGGTTTCTTCAGCTCCTCGAGGCAGCCGCGGTATGTGTCCTCGATGATCTCCCACATTCCCCTTTCGCGTATCAGCTCTATAGCGGCGCGGAAGGCGATGAATTCTTTCATGCTCGACATGTCAATGCCGTAGCAGTCGGGGTATCTCACCTGTGGCGAGGACGAGACAACAACAATTTTCTTCGGCTTGAGGCGCCGAAGCATGCTGACGATTGATCGGCGCAGGGTGGTGCCGCGGACTATGCTGTCGTCGATTACCACAAGGTTGTCTGTGAAATCCTCGGTGCACCCGTAGGTGAGGTCGTAGACATGAGCCGCAAGGTCGTTGCGCGTGTCGCTTTCCGAGATGAAGGTGCGCAGCTTGATGTCTTTGAGCACGATTTTTTCGATGCGGATATTGGCGGCCGTGATTTCGTCAAGAGCCTGGGGCGTGAGCTCGCCGCGCGACGAGAGGGCGAGTATCTGCTCTTTCTTTTCTTCTTCCAGACGGCGGTTGAGCTCGGTGGCCATGCCTAAGAAAGCAACCTCGGCGGTATTGGGAATGAAGGAGAAGATGGTATGCTTCAGACCGGGGTCGGCGACGGCCTTCAACACCTCCGGCACAAGCTTTTCCCCGAGGCGTTTGCGCTCGCGGTAGATGTCGGCGTCGCTGCCGCGTGAGAAGTAGATGCGCTCGAATGAGCAGCGGCGGTTATCGCCTTCGGGCAGTATGCGGCTCAGCTTCATTTCCCCGGCCTTGTCCACAATAAGCGCCTCGCCGGGCGCAAGTTCACTGACCTTGGCCAACGGCACGTTGAATACGGTCTGAATCACAGGCCTTTCCGAAGCGAGCACCACAACCTCGTCGTCGGCATAATAAAACGCCGGCCTTATGCCGTGGGCGTCGCGGAGGGCAAACATGTCGCCCGAGCCGGTAGCGCCGCAAATCACGAAGCCGCCGTCCCAGCCCGATGCTTTGTCCAGTATGTTTTCAACCTTGAGATTATCCTCTATTGCGAGTGCAAGTTCCTCGCCGGTAAATTTGTCGCGGAATTCGCGATAGATGCGGTGATTTTCACGGTCGAGCTCATAGCCGAGCTGTTCGAGCAGCGCGATGGTGTCGGAGTAGATACGTGGATGCTGGCCGTTGTCCACGATCGACTGGAATATCTCCGAGGTGTTTGTCATGTTGAAGTTGCCGCATAGCAGCAGGTTGCGCGACCGCCAGTTGTTGCGCCTCAGGAAGGGATGCACATAGCTTATGCCGCTGCGTCCCGTGGTGCTGTAGCGCAGATGGCCCATGTAAATCTGCCCCACGAAGGGCGCGAGGGCGTCGACTTCCTGGGCCGACATTTCCTTGAGCCGGTCTTTCTGCTCTTTATGTATGGCGGCGAATATCTCGGCTATGGCGTCGGAGCCTAAGGCACGTTCGCGGAACACATATTCGTTGCCGGGGGCGGCATGCATTTTCACCACCCCCACGCCCGCGGCTTCCTGCCCGCGGTTGTGCTGTTTCTCCATCAGCAGATACAGACGGTCGAGAGCGTAATTGTAGCTGCCGTATTTTTCCTTATAGTATTTAAGCGGTTTGCGGAGACGTATCATCGCCACGCCACATTCATGCTTCAGGGGTTCCATAGATTCGGAAATTTATTTGATAAACAGAAGTTCGCGATATTTTGCGAGGGGCCACATCTCGTCGTCGACGAGCAGTTCGAGCTTGTCGGCATGACGGCGTATCTCCTCCATCCTCGGCACCACTTTGTCGTGATATGCTATGGCTCGGAGACGCACGTCGTCGATGCGGTTTGCCACCTTGCGCTCTTCGATGAGCTCGCGGGTCTCGCGCTGGAGACTGTCGAGATGCGACGATATTTCCTCGATGATTCTGAGGTCGTCGGCGATGAGGTGCAGGGCCTTTTCGGCTCCGAAGAGCTGTTTAACGGCTGTGGCACTTTCGGCCAGAAAGGCGCGGTATCGTGATGCCACAGGGGCGATGTGGTTTACGGCGAGGTCGCCTATAACGCGGGCCTCGATCTGCACTTTCTTGATGTAGAGGTCCCATTTCACCTCGTTGCGGGCGCGGAGCTCTACCTCAGTGAGCACGCCCGTGCGTGCAAACATGTCTATGGCGTTCTGCCGACAATATGCGTCGAAGATGAGCGGTGCCGAGGTCTCGCAGTCGAGGCCGCGGCGCCGTGCTTCCTCGAGCCATTCCTCAGAGTAGCCGTTGCCGTCGAAATGCACCGGTTTGGCCTCGCGTATCAGAGCCTTGGTCTCCTCGAGTATGGCTTTTTCGAGAGGCATGCCCTTCGCGGTGAATTCGGCCACTTTGGCGGCGAACTCGTTGAGCACATCGGCCACGGCGGCGTTGAGCGCCAGCATGGCGGCGGCATTGTTGGCCGACGAGCCCACGGCGCGGAACTCGAAGCGGTTGCCCGTGAAGGCGAAGGGCGACGTGCGGTTGCGGTCGGTATTGTCGATCATCAGCTCGGGAATCTGCGACAGGTGCAGGTCGCGGCCTTCCTTGCCCGAGAATTCGAGCATCTCCGAGGTGTCGGCGTTCTCTATATAGTCGAGCACCTTGGCGAGCTGCGAGCCGGTGAATATCGAGATTATGGCGGGAGGCGCCTCGTTGCCGCCCAGTCGGTGCTCGTTGGTGGCCGACATTATCGAGGCTTTCAGCAGGCTGTTGTAGCGCCAAACTGCAGCCATCACGCATGACACGAAACTCAGAAACTGCAGATTCTCCTGAGGTGTCTTGCCCGGCGAGAAGAGCATCGTGCCCGTGTCGGTGCCGAGGCTCCAGTTGTTGTGCTTGCCCGATCCGTTGATGCCAGCGAAGGGTTTCTCATGGAAAAGCACCCTGAAATTGTGCTCCCTGGCCGTCTCTTCCATCAGCTTCATCAGCAGCAGGTTATGATCGTTGGCAAGGTTGGTTTCCTCAAATATGGGCGCTAATTCAAACTGGTTGGGCGCCACTTCGTTGTGTCTTGTCTTGGCCGGTATGCCCAGGCGGTGGCATTTCAGCTCCAGGTCGAGCATGAAGGCCTCCACACGCGCCGGGATGGCACCGAAATAGTGGTCCTCGAGCTGCTGGTTCTTGGCCGACTCGTGGCCAAGGAGCGTGCGGCCCGTGAGCATCAGGTCGGGGCGGTTGCCGTAAAGTGCCTCGTCGACAAGAAAATATTCCTGCTCCCATCCCAGGTATGATTTCACATGCTTCACGCGAGGGTCAAAGAGCCTTGCAACCTTTGTCGCGGCCTTGTCTACGGCGTTGAGCGACCTCAGCAAAGGCGTCTTATAGTCGAGCGACTCGCCGGTGTAGGATATGAACACTGTGGGTATGCATAGCGTCTCGCCTAAGATGAAAGCCGGCGACGATATGTCCCATGCCGAATAGCCGCGGGCTTCGAAGGTATTGCGGATGCCGCCGTTGGGAAACGACGAGGCGTCCGGCTCCTGCTGCACGAGCAGCTTGCCCGAGAATTTCTCTATCACGCCGCCTTTGCCGTCATAGTCGATAAATGAGTCGTGCTTCTCGGCGGTGCCTCCGGTGAGAGGATGAAACCAGTGGGTGTAGTGTCTGGCGCCGTTGTCTATGGCCCATCGGCGCATGCCTTCGGCCACAGAGTCGGCCACATCGCGGCTTATCGGCTTCTTTTCCTCTATGGCCTTTACGAGCGAATCGTATGTGGCTTTGGGCAGGTATTCAAACATCTTGCGTGTGTCAAACACAAGCTCGCCGAAATATTTCTCGGGGCGTCCCTCGGGGAGTTTGACTTCTTTGGCTTTGCGGGCCGATGCTTCGGCCACCGCTTTCATTCTTGAACTTGACATTGGTCTTTTGCCTTATGATTGTAGATTTGTTTTGATTATCGCTGAGTAAAAATGAGTATAAAACGACGCTACCCTGCCGGGCGCGTGAGGCGCGGGCAGGGTAGGGCGCAATTAGGTTTGATGCGAATTTACGTCATCTCGCATTATGGCCGCATGCCTTCGTGAGACATGACTCGTGGCAGGAATTTTAATTACCTTTTCCATTTATGGCCGCAAAGATACACATTTTTCCGCTACATAACAAAAAAATTCTGTAGTTCTCTGGTCAAAAACGGGGGTGTGGAGCTCGCGCCCGGCACCCCCTGACTGCTGTTATAAATGTGGTGTGTGTTAATAATAGCCTAAATAATAGTATATATTGATTTGCTGTTAATAGCCTGATTTATTTTATTTTCAATATGATGTCTCAAATCGCCTTATTATTTCAATACAGGTTTGATAAGGAGGGCGTCGGAACCGTAGTCTGGATTATTTCCCAATCCATCTAATACGTTGGTCGCACCGTAATCCTGACCATTGAAACTCATGTCGAAATAGTTCATGTCCCAACCGATGATACCGGCGGGAGTAGGTGATCTTAACCAATAAATAGCTCCAGGCGAAGCAGGAAGGTTATAACAAATAGGTCGAAAACCATTATAAATATCTTCCAGACCATCATTATTTGAATCTGCATGAATTGAAAGGACATCTGCCACAGCTCCGTATCGAAGATAACCTTTTTGTTGCTGATTACAATTTTTAACCGTTCTTCGTCCTACGCCAAAGGCGCCTACGGGGAAGAATATCTGATTGGCATTGGTTTTATTGTACACGATAACACCTCTCATTCCGTGGCCGGTATATGTTGCTCCATTGCTTATCTGACCGTAAGCGGCAATAGGAGTATCTGCTGTTGACGTCGTATCAGCATAGAGAATACCGTAACCAAAGTCGCAGTGTGAGAGCAGATTGTTGAAGTCATCATAAGATGGTAACTGATAGTCTTTGTTTTTTGCATCCACATGGAAAGCGGGCCAAGTATAACCG
>CAYZFL010000017.1:15378-21105 GCA_964477785.1 uncultured Bacteroides sp. | reverse complement strand
TGTCGAAGCCGCCGGTCTGGATATTACGCCCAACTCTGGGATTTTATAGTTTAAAACCCGGCGAAGGGCTTTTGAAACTTTTATCTCACTTGCTTGTTTTATTTATAAACGGTTGTTACCGGGTTGGGAGTCATTGCTCATTCTCCAGTGGAACTACAGCATTGGGCCTCCCCGGGACTCTCAATTTTAATCCAAAGGATGAATTTATACTAACTAACATTCACTCAAAATGAAGAAAATTTTATTGCTGGCCGTCACAGCCCTGCTGGGCATTGGTTCGGCCTTTACCGCAAAGGCGCAGTCGGCGGCCATTAAGACCAACCTGCTCTATGACGCCACCGCCACCGTCAATCTCGGATTTGAGGTCGGCATCGCACCAAAATGGACTTTCGACCTCAACGGCAACTACAACGGCTGGAAAATCGACGGTCGCCAGATCAAGCACTGGATGGCTCAGCCCGAGTTCCGCTACTGGTTCTGCGAGAAGTTCAACGGCAACTTTATCGGCATTCATGCCATAGGGGGCCAGTATGACGTGGGCAACATGAAGCACACATTCAATTTCCTCGGCAACCATTTCGACGAGGCCAAAGACCACAAAATCAAAGGCTGGGCCGTGGGCGCCGGTATTTCTTACGGCCACACCTGGATGCTCGCCAAGCACTGGAACCTCGAGGCTGAGGTAGGCTTCGGCTGGATGTACATGCGCTACGACAAATACTCGGAGCCCATGGGCGGCGAGAAAATCCGCCGCAACGCGGTGCACAACTATGTGGGTCCCACAAAGCTCGCCCTCAACCTTGTGTATGTTTTCTGACAATTCCCGCAACCTTTATTCATCGACAACTAAAAAAACTGAAGTTATGAAACTAAAGAAATCAGGCATCATCATGGCCCTTGCGGGACTGCTCTCGCTCACCGCTTCTACGGCCTCTGCCAAAATCAAATATAATCCCGGCGACATCAAGGTGCCGGCTTATGAAATCAAGACCGACGGCAAGAACCTAAATCTCCAGATGGTGGTCAACGCCTCCGAGCTGCCTCTGCACCGCAATCAGGAAGCAGTCATCGTTCCCGTGGTCAAAAGCGGAGATAATGTTACGCCCTTCGAGCCTATATATGTATGCGGCCGTAACCGCTACATCTATCATGAGCGCAACGACGAGATGAAGAAATATATGGTGAGAAACGGCAAGGACGCCTCACAGATTGTCTATAACGCCTCAATCCCCTTCCAGAGCTGGATGGATAAGGCCGACATCAACCTCGACATAGACTGGGAAGGCTGCGCCAACTGCCCCTCCGGCTATGGCCGCACGATGCCCCTCGCCGGCATAAGTCTCGCCCCCGTTAATTACGAGGAGGAGCTTATTTACCTTCCTTCGCACGCCGAGTCCGTCAAAATCCGCAACGTCAAGGGTACAGCTTATATTGATTTCGTAGTGGGCAAGAGCCAGATTCTACCCGACTTCCGCAACAATAAGCGGGAGCTGGCCAAAATAGATGCCTCGATCGATCAGGTCAAGAACGACCCCGACGTGACCATCAACGAGATAGCCATTCAGGGCGCCGCTTCGCCCGAAGGTTCCTATGAGTTTAACCTCAAGCTCTCGCAGGCGCGCACCGAGGCCCTTACTAACTATGTGAAGAAGCTCTACAATTTCCCCCCGTCGGTCAAGTTCAAGGCTTCGTCGATAGGCGAGGACTGGGCCGGTCTCAAGGCCAAGGTGGAGAACATGGAGATTGAAAACAAGGCCGGCATTCTCGCCCTCATCAACTCCGACCTTACCGACGACCAGAAAGACCAAAGAATCAAGAAGGATTTCCCCTCGCAGTACTCATACCTGCTCAAAAACATATATCCTTCGCTCCGTCACTCCGATTATGAAATCGTCTACACCGTGAAACGCTACTACGATGTGGCTGAAATCATACAGGTGATGCGCACGGCTCCTCAGAAGCTGAGTCTCAGCGAGTTCTACCTCGCGTCTCAGTCGATGAAACCGGGCAGCGACGAATACAACGAAGTGTTTGAGACCGCTGTGAGAATGTTTCCCGAAGATCCCATAGCCAACTTCAACGCAGCCTCCGTGGCCATCAGCAAAAACGACTATAAAGCCGCCGAGCGATACATTGAAAAGGCGCCCAAGGATGACAAGACCAACTATCTTCGCGGCGTAATCGCAGCCAAGCAGGGCAACTATCAGCAGGCGGCCAACATCTTCTCGCAGATCAAAGGCATCCCCGAGGCCATCGACGCTCTTCAGACCGTCAACGCCATCCTCTCCGGCCCCTCAGGCAATCTCAATGTCATCGACAGACGAGAGGTGAAATAGAAACATAAAAACATAAAGGCATAAAGGCAAAAAGAAGGCCTTAAACCTTTATAAATCAAGGAGAGCGTGATTCCGGTCGCGCTCTTTTTTTCGTAATGCCTGAGGCAACTATTCGAAAAATTAGAATAGTTCAAACCGAAGGCAAACCTCAGGTCAAACGCGAATAGACAATTCTCCATTTTTAAGCCCTCTCCTCGGGGACTTTTTTGCGGGTGGCGCGGAGGAAGAAGCAGAGGTAGAGAATGGCGGCCAGGAAGAGCGAGACGCTGAAGCTCAGTATAAGGCCGTAGATGCCCATGCCCATGGGGAAGGCAAAGAGCCAGGTGGCCGGCAGTCCCACAACTATGTAACTCACAAACGATATCCATAGCATAGGCAGCACTTTGGACGTGCCTCGCAGGGCGTTGGCAAAGTTGATTTGCGTGGCGTCGCATACCTGGTAGAGCACAAGCGGCAGCAACAGTGAGAATGCCGTGGCGGAGACTCTCGGGTCCTCGCTGAAAAGGCCCATGAGGTTGCGGCCCCAGACCACAAAAATAAGCGACGAAATCATGCACAGCGCGAAGAGCACATGATAGCCCGACCAGGCCACACGTCTCATGCCCTCGCGGTCGCCATGACCGGCCCTGTGGCTCACGAGCACGGCCACCGACGCTCCGGCGCTGTAGTAGATGCAGAATCCCAGGGTGCCTGTGATGAGGATGATCTGGAAGGCTGCCAGCTCAACCTCGCCTATGAGGCCTGCCATGATTGCGGCAATGGAGAAGCTTCCGGTCTCGAATGTCATCTGCAGGGCCACGGGATAGGCGGTTACGAAGGTCTTGCGCATCATCACGCGGCGCACCCTTTTCGACATATCCGGCAAAATCTTCCATCCCCGGCGGTAGATGGCGGCACGGCGGCTTCTGACGAAGTAAATCACCATTGCCACGGCCGTGAATATTCTCGCGATGAAGGTGCTGATACCGGCGCCGGTGAGGCCCATTTCGGGCATTCCGGCCACGCCGTAGATGAGCAGCCAGTTGCCAAGCACGTTGAGGGCGTTGGAAACCAGTATGATCATCATGGGGGTGAAGGTGTTGTCTACGCCATAGCTCCATTGCGCCAGCACGTTGAAAACGGAGATGGGCAGCATGCCGGCGAGATATATCAGGAAATAAGGTCTTATGACGGGCAAAAGATGCGGTGGCTGGCCGAGGTAGTCGAGGCAGAAATAGACCACGGTCATCACAGCCATAAGCACCAGGGTGACGGTGACGTTTACCCTCATTGCCATGCGTGTCACGGCTCCTGCGCGGAGCTTGCGGCCGCGGGCGTAGAGCGCTCCCACGATGGGTGTGAGGCCCAAAGTGAAGCCCAGGCAGCAGAGTATCACGATGTTGAATACATTGTTGACAAATGCCGCCGAGGCGAGCGCCTGAGTGGAGTAGTGACCCACCATGATATTGTCGGCGAAGCCCACCGCTATCATACCAAGTTGGCCCACCAGAATTGGCAGGCCTAACTTAATGATTTTTATGTAATTGTCCTTAAAGCGGGCTTTGCGGCCCGTTGCAAATGCCATAGATTTCCGGCTTGACTTTTAAGAGTTTGCTTATCAGTTGTTGTTGTCGCCGAAAATGCGGAGCAGATAAAGGAACATATTGATGAAGTCGAGGTAGAGGTTGAGGGCTCCGATGGTTGCGAGCTTGCCTACCGAGTCGGCGGGCATCATCATGGCCATGCGCTTGATCTGCTGGGTGTCCCAGGCGGTGAGGCCGATGAAGATGAAGAGGCCCACGATGGTGATGAGCCAGTCAAGACCATTGCTGTGGAGGAAGATATTTACCAGCGAAACGATGATGAGACCTATGAGAGCCATGAACAGGAAGCTGCCGAAGCGGGTGAGGTCGCTCTTGGTGCAGTAACCGTAGATCGACATGGCGCCGAAGGTTCCGGCGGTAATGAAGAAGGTCTTGGCAATCGAAACGCCTGTGTAGACTACAAATATGGGAGCCAGCATCAGTCCGTTGACGATGGCGAAGAGGTAGAAGAGCAGGGTCGCAACCGGCGAGCTGAGTTTGTTGATACCGGCCGAAATGCCTATCACCAGACCGAGCTCGGCGATGATTAGGAACCACATTGCCCAGCTATTGTTGGCGATGAAGCTGATGTAGGGTGACTCAACACTCGAGCCAGCGAGAAGAGCCACCACTGCGGTGACTATGAGGCCGAGGAACATGCGCACGTAGACGCGTTTCATCACGGCCGAAAGTTTGGTTGTGAGCGCGCCTGCGCCGTTGTAGTTGTTATACATGTTGTCCATTTTTGTTCTGTTTTGGAGATTTTGAGGAGTTTATGTTTCTAATTATAAGACAAACGATTTGGCTTAAAGTTTAATCACATCTTTTCGGGGACTTCGATGCCGAGCAGTCGGCAGCCCGATTTGAGCACGTCGGCGGTCATCTTCGAGATCTCCACCCTTAGTGCGGCGGCGTTTGCGTCGGCTTCCTTGAGGATTGGATAGTCGTGATAAAATGAATTGTATTCCTTGGCCAGGTCGTAGATGTAGTTTGCGATGAGGGCGGGGCTGTAGCTGCGTCCGGCCTCTGCGACTGCCTGCGGATAGGCGGCGAGCTTCTTGATTACCTCCGTCTCCTTGTCGCCGGGGAGTGCCTTGGTGGCGTCGCCTTTGGCGGTGATGCCGGCGGCTGCGGCCTTGGCTATGAGCGAGCGGATTCGGGCGTAGGTATACTGTATGAAGGGACCTGTATTGCCGTTGAAGTCGATCGACTCCTTGGGGTTGAAGAGCATGTTCTTGCGCGGGTCGACTTTGAGCAGGAAGTATTTCAGCGCTCCGAGGCCCACCATGCGTGAAATCTCGGCTATCTCTGCCTCGCTGAGGTCTGATACCTTCTCGGGGCTTACGGCCAGGGCGCGGGCGCCTTCGATCATAGTGTCCATGAGGTCGTCGGCGTCTACCACCGTACCCTCGCGGCTCTTCATCTTGCCCTCGGGTAGCTCTACCATGCCGTAGGAGAAGTGTACCAGGTCCTTGCCCCAGTGGAACCCGAGGCGGTCGAGGAGTATGGAGAGCACCTGGAAGTGATAGTTCTGCTCATTGCCCACCACATAGATCATCTTGTCGATGGGATAGTCCTGGAATCGCATCTTGGCGGTACCGATGTCCTGGGTCATGTAAACCGAGGTGCCGTCGCTGCGGAGAAGTATCTTCTTGTCGAGGCCGTCGCCGGTGAGGTCGGCCCATACCGATCCGTCGTCGTGCTTCTCGAAGAGGCCTTTTTCAAGTCCTTCGAGCACTTTCTCCTTGCCTTCGAGGTAAGTCTGCGACTCGTAATATATTTTGTCGAAGCTTACGCCCATGCGGCGGTAAGTCTCGTCGAAACCGGCG
>CAYZFL010000017.1:0-15368 GCA_964477785.1 uncultured Bacteroides sp. | reverse complement strand
AAACCCATGAGTTCATCTTCTGCCACAGGGCGCGAGTCACGGGGTCGTTTTCCTCCCACTTGCGCAGCATTTCGCGGGCTTCCTGCATCAGGGGAGTCTTTTCCTTTGCCTCGTCCTCTGGCATGCCTTTCTCGACGAGTTCCTTGACCTGTCGGCGGTAGTGCTTGTCGAAAGCCACGTAGAAGTCGCCTACAAGATGGTCGCCCTTCTTGCCCGACGATTCGGGGGTGACGCCCTCGCCGTATTTCAGCCATGCGATCATCGACTTGCAGATATGGATGCCGCGGTCGTTTACGATATTGGTCTTTATCACGCGGTTGCCGCAGGCCTTGAGTATCTCGGCAAGCGAGTGGCCCAGGAGGTTGTTGCGCACGTGGCCCAGGTGGAGGGGCTTGTTGGTGTTGGGCGAGGAATATTCCACCATCACGAGGGGCGATGATTCCGAAGCCTCTCTGAGACCGAATTTCTCACCCTCGGCGAGCATCGACTCGAGCACGTTGACCCATACCTTGGGCGAAATCACGAGGTTGAGGAAGCCCTTCACTACGTTGAAATCCTCGACGGCGGGTACATTGTCCTTAAGCCACCGGCCTATTTCGGTACCAACGGCTTCGGGAGCCTTGCGGGCCTGTTTAACCCAGGGAAAAACCATTACCGTGAGGTCGCCGGCAAACTCCTTGCGGGTCTTGCCTGGATTTACCGTCGCGGGGTCTATGTCTATATTATACAGGGACTCGAGGGCGTCTTTCACGCCGTCGGCGATGATAGTTTCTACCGATAAAGCGGTTGTATCCATTGCTTAAAATGAAATCCTTGAATTAGAGTCGTAAAAAATCTTTGCTTAGAAAATACAAAGATAATAAAAATCCGTGGAAAACGCGACAAAATTAAAAAATTAGACTGCACTCCTTCCTGCACATGGTCCCCACGGGTTATGGATCGGAGCGTGACAACCTCGACGAGCCCGACGAGCAGGACATCCTCCGTGACGAAGCAGAGCAGGAAATCGCCCGCCGCCTCCAGGAAGGCGAGACTTACGTGTCGATTCAAAAATCGCTCGGAGTGAGTTCAAAGACCGTCAGCAAGGTGAGCCGAATTTTGAAAAACACAGCGGCTTCAGCTTAAATTAAACTCTACTACTTTCCACTCTCACACGCGAGAAGTGGCGGAAAGTCAAGGCCTGCTTACCGTCGCTGAAAGTGGAAAGTTACTACCCTCGTCACAAATTATTATCACATGACATATTCATCTACAAATCAGACAACGACAATGACACACTATACTTGCCGTTTTTTGCTTGGCAGACAGACAACGGTCTGCCCGCGTCTGTTTCGCGGTCTATTCTCTTGCCTTCGCGCGACCAAAATTTCTTGGCAAAAAGACGGCGGAAATGGTATTATTATCAAATTATTTCTTTAAATTTGTGGTGTATAAAATCAATGTCGAAACGAAATTGACTTTTCAGTAATCCGGCGAAATTGACCACTGCACAAATGTGCATTTAATAAAAGAAAAAGAGGGGCTCTCGCGAGTACCTCCCTTTCCATTCATCACATTATGCTTAAAATTAAAGTGCTGTCAGATGTCCGTTTTCGCATTTTGACAGAGCGGATATTATGGGTTTTATGAAGTTGTATCTTTAAAAAGTGTTTTATGCAGTTATTTCAGATGCTCGTGAAGGCCTGAAATGACCCACCGAGCTTTTTTGAAGAGCTGTATTTAAAATCAATCAGTTATTATTTCAGTGTAAAAGGGTCAGGGAGAGCGTAGTATATGTCTTGTCCCCGAAGGGGTCAGAATCTTGTTTCGACGATGTCCCAGTCGACGATGTCCCAAAGCTTGTGGAGAGCGTCGGCGCGACGGTTCTGATAGTCAAGATAGTAGGCGTGCTCCCAGACATCGAAGCACAGCAGTGGCGTAAGACCTTCGGTCATGGGGTTCCCGGCATTGGGACCCTGAGTGATAAAGAGCTTGCCGTTGTCATCGCGGGAAAGCCAAACCCATCCGGAGCCGAAAAGCGAAACGCCGGCCTTCTCAAATTCCTCCTTGAACTTGTCGAAGCTGCCGAAGTCGCGGTCTATGGCCTTGCGGAGCTCGCCTCCGGGCTCGTGACTGCCGACGGGAGAGAAGGTGAAGAAATAGAAGATATGGTTCCAGGCCTGCGAGGCATTGTTAAACAAGGCGCCCGAGGATTTACGGATCACATCCTCGAGTTCCATGTCATCGAATTCGGTGTCCCTGATGAGCTTATTGAGATTGTCGATATAAGCTTTCTCATGCTTACCGTAGTGGAAATCGACTGTTTCGGGGCTTATAACCGGAGCGAGGGCGTCGCGGTCGTAGGGTAGTATGGGCTGTTCGTATATCATTTTATCGGTATTGTTATAGTTGTTAATCAAATTTCTAATAGTAAAACGCCATAGGGCTGATAAGGTTCAGACCCCATGGCGTTTAAAGTGTGTTAAATAAGAATGTGAAAAAGTGAGGGAGGCCCATAAGGCCTAAGGACGGGTTTAAGGCCGACGCTCACTCCTTAGGCAGGCAGTAGCGGTTGAGGGAGAGAAGTTCGAGCTGGCGGGCGTAGAGAAGATCTTCGTATCTGGCTGCGGCATCGAGGTAATACGAGGCCTCGGTGAGGTAGTTGAGCACGGTGATCTGGCGGGCGTCGAGGGCTCGTTTCAGAGGTGCGAGATAATCGCCGGCGCCGAAGAAGTCGCCCAGAGGCTTAAGCTTGCGGTCGAGTGACTCAAGTTTTGACGAAGCGGCCTGCGACTGTGCCGAGGCCGAGACTGCGGCGGAGGTGATGCCAAATCGAGCTGCTTCGAGACGGGCTTGCGCGGCCTTCTTTTTTGCGGAACCCTGCCAGAGAGGGATGGAAATGCCTACCTCAAAACCGGTGAAATATTCGCCGAGCTCGCGGATGCGCTTCACGCCTAAGGAGAAGCCGGGGAGGAGTGAGCGTTTCGAGACCTTGAGTTGAGCGCGGGCAAGCTCTGCGTCGCTCTCGGCGGCGATTGTGGCGGGGTCGTTTTCACGAAGCTGGCGCTCATATTCTGCCTTGGAAAGAACGGGGAGAGAATAGTAGCTGTTGGTGGCGGGAATAACCAGCGAAGAGTCGGAGGAAAGGCCACGTATTTCGGCTACGATACCGGCGATGCGGCTCTCGCGCTCACTGAGACCAATGGCGGTGGAGGCGGCTTCGAGTCGTGCTTTGCGGAGGTCGATGATCGTTGCAGCGCGGCGTTCTACGGCGGAGTCGAGTTTCTGTTCAAGCCTAACGAGCGAGGAATAAATCTCCTGGTAGCGGGCCAGCATACGGCGCTCATAGGTGAGGTCGGTGAGAAGCTGCCATACCTTGAGCTCGAGGTCACGGCGCATCGTTTCGCGGTTTTTGTCGCGGGCCTGCTCAAAAGCCTTGGCGGCCTCGGAGCGTGCCTTGTAGAGACCGGGCCAGTCGAAGCCCTGGGTGAGTGCGAAGGAATGTTTGTCGCCGAGATGACCCTGACCGAATTCATAGCCGAAGCCGAACTCGGGATTCTGGAGACGGTTTTCAGCCTTTAGGCCGAGTGCATCTGCGCGGTCGGCGGCCTCCTGTGCCTGCAGAGCGGGATTTGTGGCGAGCACGCGGGCAACGAAAGCGGCCTGTGCCGAAGCCTGAGCCTGAGCCTCAGTTGAGCCGGCTGAGAGAATAAGACCGGCGACAAGAGAGAGTAGAGACAGTGCAAAGCATCTTGACAGCGGTTTCAGGGAGGGTACAATCGTATGTTTTGCTGATATTTTCATTTCTTATTGCTCCTTTGCGGTTTTAGACAGTCTGCGTTTTTCAGAATAATAATAAAGGGCAGGCACCACATACATGTTGAGGACAGTAGAGGAGAGGAGACCTCCGAGAATCACCACCGCCATTGGCGACTGAATCTCGTTGCCGGGCTGGTCGCCGTTGACTGCGAGGGGGATGAGGGCCAGAGCCGAGGTGAGAGCCGTCATGATGATGGGCATGAGACGGTCGGAAGAACCGTGGACAATTCTCTGCTCGAGAGGCTCGCCCTGGGCTGCGAGACGGTTGTAGCGCGTCATCAGGAGCATGCCGTTTCTCACCGAGATACCCATGAGGGAGATGAAGCCGATGATAGCCGGGATGTTGAGTTCGCCTCCGGTGATGACCAGGATGAAAATGCCGCCGATGATGGCGAGAGGCATGTTGGAGAGGATGATGAGCGTCTGGGTGAAGTTGTGGTACTGGCTGTAAAGCAGCATGAGGATGACGAGGAGGGCGAAGAGCGACGACCACAGCAGGGCGTGACTTGCGGCCGCTTCGCTTTCAAACTGGCCTCCGTAGGTCACATAATAACCCTCGGGGAGTTTCATCTCATTCTGAATCACCTCGTCGATTTTGTTTACGGCACCTCGCAGGTCGCCTTCGGAGAGGTTTGCCGACACTACGATGCGTCGCTTGACGTTCTCGCGGTTGATTGTGTTGGGGCCTGTGACTGAGCTTACGGTAGCCACCATGTCGAGAGGCACCTTGCCGTATGCGCCGTCGATCGAGAGCTTGGAAAGGGCGTCGATAGTCTCGCGGTCGGGTGTATCGGCGATGAGGGTGACGTCGTAGGGCTGGCCGTCCTCATAAACTGTGGATACCACTTCGCCGCCGAGAGCCACATTGATGGCCGAGTTGAACTGATCCATTGTGATGCCGTTTGCGGCGAGACGCTCGCGGTCGGGCCTGATAGAGATTTCAGGACGCTCGATCTGCTGCTCTACGTTGACGTCGACTATGCCGGGCACATCTTCCTTAATTTTAGCCTTGAGCTGATTGCCGAGGGTGAAGAGGGTGTTGAGGTCGTCGCCGAAAATCTTGACGGCAATCTGGGCCTCGGTGCCGGAGAGCATGGCGTCGATGCGGTGAGATATGGGCTGGCCGATTTCGACGTTGACGCCGGGGAGGGCATTTAGCTTCTCGCGGAGCTCGGCCACCATTTCGCGGCGCGAGCGCTTGTCGAGCTTATACGGCACCTCGAATTCCGAGACGTTGGCACCGAGTGAATGTTCGTCGAGCTCTGCGCGGCCAGTCTTGCGGGCCACGGTCTGCACTTCGGGCACCGACATGATGATGCTCTCGGCCTCTCGGCCTATCTTGTCGCTCTCATATAGCGAAACGCCGGGCACGGTGGAGACGTTGATGGTCATGGAGCCTTCGTTGAAGCCGGGGAGGAAGCTGCGGCCGAGGGTGAAGAAAAGCACGAGTGCCACGGCAAAGAGTGCCACGGCTGTGATAACCACGCCCTTGCGGCGTCTGATGCCGCTGTGGACGCTGCGCGAGTATGCCTCCTTAAGTTTCAGTGTGAGCTTAGGCACCTTGTCGAGCTTCTGCTGTGAACGTTTGCCTCCGAGAAGCAGGCAGCAGAGCACCGGAGTGACGGTAAGGGCTATGATGGTGGATGCGATGAGAGCCACTATGAAGCTGACGCCCAGGGGAATGAGCAGGCGCCCTTCCATGCCTGTGAGGAAGAAAAGAGGCAGGAAGCTGGCGATTATGACCAGGGTGGACTGGAGGATGGGTGTGCGGACCTCGGAAGAGGCGTCAAACACAACCTTTACGGCAGGCTTGCGTTCGCCTTCGGGCAGCTGATGATTCTCCCTCAGCCGCTTGAACACATTCTCCACATCTACAATGGCGTCGTCGACAAGCGAGCCTATGGCGATGGCTATACCGCCGAGACTCATGGTGTTGACGGTGTAGCCCAGGAGCTTCAGGATAAGAATCGTCACGAGAATCGACATGGGAAGAGCCACGACGGAGATGAGGGTGGTGCGGACGTTCATCAGGAAGATGAAGAGCACTATGATGACGAAGAGCGCGCCTTCGAGCAGGGCACCCTGGAGGTTTGAGATGGAATTGTCGATAAAGTCGCTCTGCCTGAAGATGTTTGTGTGCATCTGAATGTCGGCGGGAATCGTGCGGCGGAGATTTGCCAGCTCGGCGTCGATTTTCTCGGTGAGGTCGATTGTGCCGGTGTCGGGCTGTTTGGTGACTGTGATTATGACGGCAGGCTTGGTTTCGACTGAGGCGAGGCCTATTCTGGGGGTTGCCGAGGCAATCTCTACGGTGGCCACGTCGCCGATGGTGACTATGCCCCGCTCGTCGCTGCGCACGGTGGCTTTTGCCAGCTCGCTGACGTCGGAAGTCATTGTCTCGCCCTTGACGAGGTATTCGTTGCCATACTGGTAGACTATGCCTCCGGCTGAGTTGGCGTTGAGATTCTGAGCGGCTGCCCTCACTTCGTCGAGACTTACGCCATACTGCGACATGAGGCCGGGATTGAGCCTTATCTGATATTCCTTGGGATCGCCGCCTATGACCGAAACCTGGCTGACGCCTCCGAGGGCGAGCAGACGGGGACGGATGATGCGTTCTGCGACTGTGCGGAGGTCGAGCATCGAGGTGGAGTCGGCTGTGAGGCCTATGATGAACATCTCTCCGAGAATCGACGACTGCGGGCCCATGACGGGCTTGTTGACGTTGGCCGGAAGCTCTTCCGAGACTGTGACGAGCCTTTCTGAGACAATCTGACGGGCCTTGTATATATCCGTGTTCCAGTCAAATTCGACCTTGACGGTGGATAGACCGGGGGATGAGGAACTGCGGACGTTTCTGACACCTGCGGAGCCGTTCATGGAAGTTTCGATGGGGTAGGTGACCACTCTTTCTACCTCTTCTGCGGCATATCCGGGAGCCTCGGTCATGATGGTGACGGTGGGGGCGTTGAGGTCGGGGAAGATATCGACGTCCATTCTGATGAGCGTGAGCACCCCGAGAATCATAATCATCGCCGACAGGACCAGCACTGTGATGCGGTTTTGCAGCGACCAGTGGATTATACGGTTAAGCATAGCTGTACAAAAGGATTAGAAGGTTTGACGTATGCTTAATGGCTGTGGGAATGGGCGGGTATTGCGGAGGTGTTGCCGGCGATCTTGACGGTGATGGCGCCGTTTGTGACCACTTCCTGGCCGGGCTCGAGACCTGAAAGAATCTGAACCCTCTCGCCGTCGCTCTGGCCCACGGTGACGGGTACGCGGCGGTAGCAGTCCTCGTCGATCTTCACATACACATATAGGAGACCCTGCTGCTCTGAAAGGGCCGAGACGGGCACTGAGAGGCAGGCGGGCATTTCCTCGCCGAGGAGCCATACGGTAGCTGTTGTGCCGGGGACGAGAGTGCCGTCGTTTTCAAGAGTGAAGTAAACGGGGATATAGCCGGGAGTTGTGGCGCGTGAGGCTGCGCCGGCACGTTTGCCTTTGAGGGCGCTTACGGTCTTGGCGTTGAGAGCGCCGGAGGTCTTGAAGCGGGCGTCCGTGACATGGGGAAGAATCTCGGAATTGGAGGCGGGAACCTCGGCTTTGAGCATGAGGTGTGAGGCAGAGCCTACGGTGGCAATGACTTCGCCGGCGTTGACGAAGCTGCCTGAGGGAACGGCGAGTGAAATCACCGTGCCGCCGATGGGCGATGATGCGGAATTATGTGCTGCCCCGGAGCTGAAAGCGGCGCGGGCCTGATTGTAGGCTGCTACTGCGGCATTGTATTCCTGGGCAGTGACGAGTCTTTCCTCATAGAGGGGTTTGAGACGGTCCATTTCGCGTTTGGCGGCGTCGAGAGCGGCCTTTGCTGAGGCGTTGGGATTACCGCCTGCTACAGCCGAGGGATTGATGCGGGCGAAAGACTGGCCGCGGCGTACCTGGGCGCCTTCGCTGATGCCACGGGCGAAAGTGACAGTGCCAGCAACGGGAGCTACTACGACGGCTGTTTCGTCGGGCGAGTCGGTGAGTGTGCCTGAAACCTTCAGCACCGAGCGGAAAGGAGCGGGCTCTATCTTCCGGGCTGTGACGCCGAAGCGCTCGGCCATTTCGGGTTTGAGGGTGATGATGTCGGGACCGTGTTCGCCTTCTTCGGCACCGTGCTCATGGGCGTGGTCGTGGCCTTCCTCGCCTTCGTGCTCATGCTCGGCCTCAGTGGCGTGATGGTCATGGTCGTGGTCATGGTCAGTCGAGCCGTTGTTGCCGCAGCCCGAGAGCATGACGGTGGTGAAAAACGCAAGTGAGAGCGCACCGAAAGCCTTGCCGGCAAAAGAGGCAAAGCTGAATATGTTTTTTCTCATGATTTACTTGAATATAAGGTTGATAAGGATCTGCAAAAATAAGGAGGAGGCTGAAAAATCAGGCACAGGGAGGGCCACGGAGGGGACTTGCGATGTGATGCCCCTCGGAGAGTGATGAAATTAAATGTGTATTAAAAGTGGCGATGAGGACCTCTTCAGGCTGAAGAGCTATGGATTCGCCAGTAATGGCGTCGGTGCAGAGACCGGCGGAAAAATCGTTGAAATAGAAGTGCTGATACTGCGGAAGGTCGTAGTCGGTGGGATGAAGACCGCAGGCGTGGTCGCATGGGTGGCCGGAGTGGGAGGATGAGGCTGAAGCTGTGGTGTAATATCCGGCGTGGATGAGGTGGCAGTGGTCGCAGTGGTAATGGCCGTGAAACTGGATTACCATACCGGCGCATAGCGAGAGACACAGTGTCAGACAAACGACAATGCGCCGGAAAGGGGCCCTGAAGGCCTTAGATATATGTTTGTTATTAAGACTCGCCATTGCAACGGCCGGATGATTGTTGCGAATGTGCAAAATTACTAAAAATTTTGGTGAGAGCCAAAAACATAGGGAATGATTGTAAAAAAGATGCAAAGAGCGGGAAAAATAATTTTCACGGCTTGTTTAATATTCTTAACTTTGCAAAAACAAAGCCCCACAAAACACAGAGTAAAAACCAATCAATACCCTGAATATGAGAAAAACCATCATTATCAGCGCATTGCTGATTGCCGGCGGACTGATGTCGACAACAACCGCCGAAGCGGCAAAGCCGTCCAAAAAGTCGCAGGAAACCACCGGACAGACAGCAGCACCCGCGGGAGGCATATCTGCTGAGATGCTGCCAAAAATCAAAGCCGCGTATAAGGACACACCGGCCGACCGTGCGATTTTCAACGCCATATCAAACAATTCGATAGACGCTCTGGCCAAAAACACGGCAGCCCGCAACAACTTCGACGACCATTTCAGCCACCGCGTGCCGAGCCGCGGCATCACCAACCAGAAATCATCGGGCCGCTGCTGGCTCTTCACCGGACTTAACGTGCTCCGCGCTCAGATGATGAACCGCAACGACATGCCGGAAGTGAAACTCTCGCAGAACTACAACTTCTTCTGGGACCAGCTGGAGAAGTCGAATCTCTTCCTGCAGGGCATCATCGATACGGCCGACAAACCCATGAGTGACAAGATGGTAGACTGGCTCTTCCAGCATCCGCTCAACGACGGCGGCCAGTACACGGGCATATCGGACATAATCATGAAATACGGTGTGGTTCCGGCCGATGTGATGATAGAGACCAATTCGAGCAACAATACCTCGAAAATGAGCAACCTCATAGGTCTTAAGCTTAAGGAATGGGGCCTGGAGCTCCGCGACATGGCCGCTCACAAAGCCACGGCCAAACAGCTCGAAGAGCGCAAGACAGAGATGCTGGGCGAGGTATACCGCATGCTGGCACTCAATCTGGGCGTGCCTCCCACGGAATTCACATGGACACGCCGCGATGTATCGGGCAAAGCCATTGACACCAAAACATATACGCCGCAGGAATTCTATAAGGAATTTATAGGCAACGACCTCAAGAATGACTATGTGATGCTCATGAACGACCCTTCGCGCGAGTATTACAAGCTTTATGAGATTGATTTCGACCGCCATGTTTATGACGGAGAGAACTGGCGATACATCAATCTGCCCATAGAGGACATTAAGGAGATGGCCATAGAGTCGATAAAGGACAGCACGGCAATGTATTTCTCATGCGACGTGGGTAAGTTCTTCGACCGCGAAAGAGGCGTGCTCGACGTAGATAATTTCGACTACGGATCGCTCTTCGGCACCACCTTCGGCATGGACAAGAAACAGCGCATACAGACCCATGCATCGGGTTCGAGCCATGCCATGACGCTTGTGGCCGTCGACCTTGACGAAAACGGCAAGCCCGTGAAGTGGATGGTCGAGAACAGCTGGGGACCGGGTGCCAACAACGGTCACCTGATAATGACCGACCGCTGGTTTGACGAGTATATGTTCCGCCTTGTGGTCGACAAGAAATATCTCAACGACAAGATAGCCAAAGTGCTGAAACAGAAACCGGAAATGCTTCCGGCCTGGGACCCCATGTATTGAGTTGCAGGATATGAAATAAGGAAGGCGTTGCGGGTGACTGCAGCGCCTTTTATTTATAGAGACCGGTTATTTATAGAGACCGGATTTGAGGGTAAGTGGTCTAAGCAGATTAACTGGTCTAATCAGTTAGGGGAGACTGCTGTGCTGTCGGCTTCGGCGAGAGCCTCGGAATCGAAAGTTTCGGCATCCTTAGTTGAAATCTCGCCCTGGAAGATGCCGAGACGGTCGTATTTCAGATTTTTGCCGTTGGAGAGGCCTACGGTGTAGTAGAGCGAAGAGCGGCTGATGCGGACGATTTTCTGTCCGGCGTATTTCTTTTCCACATTGTTGCGTATGGCCTTGGGAATGAGTGATTCGGGCACACTTTTCTTCTTGCAGTCGATGTGGGTCCAGCGGCCTTTGTTGCTGAAATCGATTTTTGTGCCGTTGGTGAGCTTCACGTCATAGTCGGTTCTCTTGAGAAGGTGACGGTCGACCTTTACCATGCTTACCTTGGCCTTGGGGAAGTGCTCGGCGAGCATCTCCTGAGCCTCCTGAGGAAGGTCCTTGCGGTTTACGCTGTACTTGTCGAAAGGAAGGGCCGCCGAAGCGGTGAGCGCTGTTAAAATGATGGCTGTAAATAAAATAAGCTTTCTGATCATAAGTGTGTAAGGGGTAAAAACAGATTGATAGTTAGAGTAATGATTGATAAGATGATAGTACTTTGTTCAAGACTATTAATCTTGAAAATAACGCAATAATGAGCGAAAAGTTTTTAGCTGACAGGGAGATTTAAGTATTCTTATGTAAAGAGCTAAAAAGTGTTGTGGATTTACTGATCTTTGTCTTTTCCCTGAGAAGCTACTTTTTTGAGGGCCGGTGAGCAGGCGAAAACCGCGAGCGCAATCGAGAGCCATAGCCCGGCCTCTGTGTCAACGCCATAGCACAGCGCTATAAGACATGAGAGGGCAAAAGGATAGGGCAGAACGAAAATATTGAAGATAATCTGATGCAGCAGCTCGCATTTCTTAGGCTGACGGTTACCACCAAGGATGAGACCGATACGGAGCAGAAGTCCTAAAAGAGCCAGCCCGGCGATGGCTGAGGTGATATAGAGGGCGAGAGAATGTTTGAACAAGCCGAAAGTTATGAAGGGGAGGCATCCGCCGACAACGGCTGCAAGACTCTCGGAAACGGCGTCCTTGAAAATGTCAGTTGAGTTCATAATAATATTGATTGGCGAAGAGTAAAACAATATTGCAAAGTAAAGTTGAAAAATTAACAACTGTGCCGTATGCTCAGTTAAATATAATTAAATGCACTACTGTCCACTAAACAATGGGCTGTTTTAACAACTGAGCGAAAATCGGTAAGTATCGTATGTCATTGTCGTTGTCTGATTTGTAGATAAATTAATTTAAAATTGATTTCATCACCGGACGTCGGTATCAGGTGTTGTGTTACCCGTTACAGGAGGCGGGTAACGGAGCAACGTTACCCATTGTTACCCACGTTGGGTAACGGGTAACGCTGTCATTCATCAAATGCTCTGTCTTTTGAGGATTTTGTTAACTCTGACAATAGTTTTGGAGCTGACGCCCATTGCCTTCGAGATCGAGCGAATAGGCGTATATGAACTATAAACTGGCAGATGAACAGGTATAAGAGTGAGGAATGAATGGTTAAAAAGGGACTGAAAAATGGGTTTAGGGCTGAAAATTGCGGCATAAAGTTTGAAATATGCCAAAATAATTGTATCTTTGCGCTCTTGAAAGTTCCCGAACAAATCGGGGACATATTATCAACCGAAAAATAAAAACATCATTATCATATAAGATTCAATGGCAACCTTAGAAAAAATCCGCAGCAAATCGGTATTGCTGTTTGTCATCATCATCGTGGCCTTGCTTGCCTTCATATTAGGTGACTTCCTGACCTCGGGAAAGACCTATTTCGGATCAGGCACGACCGTGGCCAAGAACGGCGATGTAAAAGTGGAATACGAAGAGTACCGCCGCGAACTGGAGAGCATGCAGAACCAGTATCAGCAGGCAGGTCAGCAGGTCGACAACGACGAGCTCGCACAGAGCGTGATCACCAGCCTGCTTTTCAAGAATATGCTCAAACAGCATTATGAAATGCTCGGCCTTACGGTGACCGATAAGGAAATCACCAACGCGATGACCGGCGCAATGCCCGCTCCCGCAGCCCAGCAGTTCGTATATCAGGTATCGCAGATGCTGAGCCTTCCGCAGCCCGACGCACAGACAGTGCTCGACGCTCTCAACAATCCCGCCAAGTATAACCTTACCCCCGACCAGGCCAACCAGCTTAAGGCCGCATGGGCAAATATCGAGAACAATGTAAACGAGGAACTCCTCTTTAATAAATACAACAAGCTTCTCAACGGCCTGTTTGTAGCCAACGATCTCGACGCCAAGCAGACCTACGACGATATCTCCGCACAGCGCAATGTGGCCTTCATCTCGAAAGCCGCCAACACCGTGCCCGATGCCGACGTGAAAGTAACCGACGAGGACATCAAGGCCCAGTGGGAGAAGAACAAGAAACGCTACGCACTTGAAGGCGAGAGCCGCGACGTAGACTATATCTATGTGGAAATCGCTCCCTCCGACGCCGACCGTATGGCTGCACAGAAGCTCGTAGAGGACGCTCTCGTAGAGCTCAACACAGTATCCGGCACCGGTTCGCTGGCCAACAAGGGTAACTTCAGCATCAACAACTACAACGTGCCTCTCTCGGCAGTAAGCCAGGAAAATCTCAAAGAGGCTCTCCGCAACGACACCGTGGGTCACGCAACACTCTTTGACCAGCAGCTCGACAGCTACACGCTGCTCAAGCTCAACGGCAAGACCACCGGCATCGACTCGATCAACATTTCGGTTCTCGCCATGGCCGACGCCAATATGGCCGACTCACTTCTCGCCGCCCTCAACTCGGGCAAAGCAATGACCGATCTCAACAGCGACAAGGCACAGGCCAACGACAGCGTATGGGCATCGCTCATAGGCGGCCAGTTCTCGCCTGCGACTCTCGAGTCACTCAAGACCGCTCAGGTGGGCAGCTATTTCTTCCTCAACGACACCACCGCAGGTCAGGGCGCACCCGCAATCTTCAGGGTCAACAAACGCAATCCCGAAGTCACCGTATATGACTTCTCGCTCATCGGTTACGCAGTAGATCCCTCGGGCGAGACTATCTCCGACCTCAACAACAAACTCAATACCTTCCTTTCGTCAAACTCCAACGCCGCCGATTTCAGCAAGCACGCCATGGAGAACGGTTACTCACTTCTCTCGGCTGTAGTAAGCGCCGCTTCACCTCACGTGGGCGATGTGCCCGATTCGCGTCAGGCAGTCAAGTGGGCGATGGATAACGATAAAGGCAAAGTATCGCCCATCATCCGCGACTCGAAGCAGAGCTATCTCATGGCACTCGCAGTGAAGGATGTGTATGACGGTGACTACAAACCCTACACCGCATCAGACATCAACGCCGAGCTCAAGCAGAAAGCCATGGCCGCCAAGAAGGTTGAGAACCTCATGAACAAATACAAAGGCAAAGGCACCACTCTGGAGCAGTATGCGACAGCAATGGAAGCCCAGATCGATACAATGGCCACCGCCATCAACTCGCCTCTGCTTCTTAACCTCGGCGCAGGCGAAGGCAGCCTCCAGGCAAAAGTCGCCACCGCAGCCAAGGGCCAGCTCACAGGTCCCGTTGCCGGTAACAACTATGTGCTCGTATTCAAGGTGCTCGAGGACAAGAACGCAGAGCGTCCCTTCGACCTCCGCGAGTTCGGAGCCCGTTTCCGTCAGACCGTAGGCATCGACAACCTCGCAGGCCAGAAGCTCTACAACATACTCAAGGGCAATAACAAGACTGAAAACAACTCGCTCAACTTCATGCAGTCGCTCGACGATCAGCAGTAAGAAGAAGCATAAAGGATATGAGACGCCGTTGCCTGAATGGGTGACGGCGTTTTTTTTAAATATCGGCATATTTAAATTTTAAGAAATTCAACGTACTACAAGGAAATACGGTAAAAATTTAGTAATTTTGCAATTTGACAAAAAGGAGCTTTTTCCGACGGTAAATCCGATGTTTATATCAGGCATAAATTGTCCTGAGATATAAGCCGAAATCCCGGAAGATTAAGCCTGAATTATTGCTTTAACTACTATAACACAATTGAAGTCAATCAAATAGAAAATGGATACAAAGGATTCGAGTAATTATAAACGCACACTTGTCACAACAGCTTTGCCCTACGCCAACGGACCGGTACATATAGGCCATCTCGCCGGAGTGTATGTTCCGGCCGATATATATGTCCGCTATCTGAGGTCGAAAGGCCGTCCGGTAACCCTTATCGGAGGCAGCGACGAACACGGTGTGCCCATCACCATACGCGCCCGCAAGGAGGGCATCACCCCTCAGGACGTGGTAGACCGCTACCATAAGCTTATCAAGGACTCGATGCTCGATTTCGGCATCTCCTTCGACGTATATTCACGCACCTCATCGGAAATACATGCCGGGACAGCGTCTGAATTCTTCAAGCGTCTTTACGACAAGGGAGAATTTATCAAAAAGACCTCGATGCAGTATTACGACGAGAAGGGCGGACGATTCCTTACCGACCGCGACATCGTAGGCGAGTGCCCTCACTGCCATTTCATGGGCGCATACGGCGACCAGTGCGAGAAATGCGGCAATTCGTTAGGAGAGAACGACCTTATCAATCCCCACAGCGCCGAGACCGGAGCCGTGCCCGTGCTGAAAGAGACGAGCCACTGGTATCTGCCCCTCGACCGATGGGAAGAGAAGCTCCGCAGCTGGATACTCGACGGCCACAAGGAATGGCGCCCCAATGTCTACGGCCAGTGCAAGAGCTGGCTCGACCTCGGCCTTCAGCCCCGCGCCGTGACCCGCGACCTCGACTGGGGCATACCCGTGCCGGTGGAAGGCGCCGAGGGCAAGGTGCTCTATGTGTGGTTTGACGCTCCCATCGGCTATATATCCAACACCAAGGAACTTTATCCCGACACCTGGCAGGAATGGTGGAAATCGCCTGACTCGCGCA
>CAYZFL010000016.1:11902-21161 GCA_964477785.1 uncultured Bacteroides sp. | reverse complement strand
GTCGGCCGTCGAGCCCATCTCGGTCTTGAACATGAGGTTGAACTGGCGCACGTCAGTCCAGTTTTTGGTACCCGAAATGGGGCATACAATCTCTTCCTCTATGATGATGTTGCGGAGGTCTTCGAGGTCATTGTCGTTCATGGCCTTTGAGAATCTCTCATGCACGGCGTTGCGGTGCTCGAGATATTCCTTCACCCTGGGGTTTGTGGCTTTGTACATTTCCTCGTCGAAGCTGTCGCCGAATCTCTTGCGGGCCTTGGCAAGTTCTTTTTCGATTTTATCGTCGATTTTTGCTATATGGTCCTCGATGAGCACATCGGCACGATAGCGCTTCTTGGAGTCGCGGTTGTCGATAAGGGGGTCGTTAAATGCGTCGACATGGCCCGATGCCTTCCAGATTGTAGGATGCATGAAGATGGCCGAATCGATGCCCACTATGTTCTCGTGGAGAAGCGTCATAGCCTCCCACCAGTAGCGTTTTATGTTGTTTTTGAGCTCAACGCCGTTCTGACCATAGTCGTAAACAGCTGAGAGCCCGTCGTATATCTCGCTTGAAGGGAACACAAACCCGTATTCCTTGGCATGAGAAACTATTTTTTTGAAGGTGTCTTCTTGTTTTGCCATTTCTTATAGGTGATGAATTTAGACGCAAATTTAGTAAAATTTCGATAAGCGCGATGATAGAAAAGTATTTAAAAAACTTAAAGCGCGTATTTGCGGATTATTTAGGCTGTTTTATAAAGAGCAGAAGTGGGTTCAGGCGATACATTCAGCCGACATCAGTTTGCGAGATACCAGTTGTAAAGCATTTTCACGCCGTCTTCGAGCTCTACACGGTGCTTCCAGCCGAGCGCGTGAATCTTAGAGACATCGCAAAGCTTGCGCATGGTACCGTCGGGTTTGGAGCTGTCCCATTCTATCCGACCCTTATAGCCCACTGTGTTTTTCACAAGCCCGGTGAGACCTGCAATCGTGATTTCCTTGCCTGTGCCTATATTTATATGTGTATTCCTCACCTGACCGTCGGTGGACATCTTTCTGAGGTCGTCGAAATCCACATTGAGGAGTACATAGACTGAGGCATCGGCCATATCCTCGCTCCATAGGAATTCCCTGAGCGGAGTGCCGGATCCCCAGAGCATAAGCCGGTCGGGATAAATGCCAAAGTTTTCGAGACGGGCGGCAATCTCATTGTCAGAGGCCTTCTGATGGTCGAAATTTTTTATAGGCCGCTTGTCAAGGTCGGCTCTAATTTCAGCCATGTCGCCTTCGTTTAGCAATTTGGCAAGGTAGGTCTTGCGGAGCATCGCAGGCAGCACATGACTGTTTTCAAGATGGAAATTATCGCCCGGGCCATATAGATTGGTCGGCATCACGGCCGTGTAGTTTGTGCCGTACTGCAGATTGAGAGATTCGCAGAGCTTGAGCCCGGCTATTTTTGCTATGGCATAAGGTTCGTTTGTATATTCGAGCGGTGAAGTGAGCAGTGCGTCCTCGGGAATTGGCTGCGGGGCCTCACGCGGATAGATGCAGGTGGAGCCAAGAAAAAGAAGGTTCCTGACCCCGTGACGGAAAGCCTCGCCTATCACATTCTGCTGAATCTGAAGGTTCTGATAAATAAAATCGGCGCGGTAGGTATTGTTGGCCATAATACCTCCAACATGAGCGGCGGCAAGCACTACGGCTTCGGGCTTTTCCTCGTCAAAAAATCTTCTGACAGCTTCGCCGTCAAGCAGATCGAGCTCGGCATGGCTCCGCCCCACAATGTTTTCATAGCCTTGCTTTCTGAGCGATTTTACGATAGCCGAACCCACGAGCCCGCGATGACCGGCGACATATATTTTAGCGTCCTTACTGATTTTTTGCATTTTATGTCTTTATATTATATGCGCTCTATAATTTATATAATCGTCGACAGAGCAAGCGATTCACACTATCACATATCTACCTCGCCTGCGGAATCCTTGTGTTTCCTCACAATCTCCATGTCGCTTTCGACCATTATCTCCACAAGTTTTTCAAATGAAGTCTTGGTGGGGTTCCAGCCGAGTTTAGTCTTTGCTTTGTCAGGGTTGCCGAGAAGTTGCTCCACCTCCGCCGGACGGAAAAACCTTGGGTCTACCTCCACGAGCACCCTGCCGGTGGCTGTATCGATACCTTTCTCGTCAAGGCCGTGACCTTCCCATTTCAGGTCAATGCCCGCACGACGGAATGCGAGGGTGGTAAATTCCCTTACTGTATGAAATTCGCCTGTCGCAATCACATAATCATCGGGCTCAGGTTGCTGTAGGATAAGCCACATACATTCCACATAGTCCTTGGCATATCCCCAGTCTCGGCGGGCATCGAGGTTGCCGAGGTATAGCTTGTCCTGCTTACCGGCACGGATACGGGCAGCTGCAAGGGTGATTTTTCTTGTCACGAAAGTTTCGCCGCGACGCTCGCTCTCATGGTTGAAGAGTATGCCGTTGGCTGTATACATGCCGTAGCTCTCGCGGTAATTTTTCATAATCCAGTATGAATAAAGCTTTGCCACGGCGTATGGTGAGCGTGGATAAAATGGAGTGGTCTCGCTCTGAGGAACTTCCTGCACCTTTCCGTAAAGCTCCGAGGTAGAAGCCTGATATATGCGGGTGAGTTTCTCACGGTGGAGAATCCTCACCGCCTCAAGGAGCCTGAGTGTGCCTACGCCGGTAGACTCGGCTGTATATTCGGGCACGTCGAAAGAGACCTTCACATGGCTTTGGGCCGCAAGGTTGTATATCTCGTCGGGCTGAACCTCGGCGATGATGCGGGTAAGAGAAGACGAATCGGTCATATCTCCGTAGTGGAGCTGGATTGCACGTTTCTGGTGCATGTCCTTGATCCAGCCGTCGAGATATAGATGCTCGATACGGCCGGTATTGAAAGAAGAACTGCGGCGCATTACGCCATGAACTTCGTATCCTTTTGTCAGCAGGAATTCAGACAGATAGCTGCCGTCCTGCCCGGTTATACCGGTGATAAGCGCTGTTTTCATTATAACGTATTATTTAAACGGCAGGTCGCCCACGAGGAGCCATGCCGTAATCTTTGATTTCTTAAGAATAAAAATGGCAAGCCATGTGACGGCTGTGATAAGTATGGCGGTAAAGGCAGCGACAGCAGCGAGAGGCACGAAGTCGAGAGCCATCTCCTCAAGCACAGGTCGAATCCATCCCATGGGGAAGAGAAAGAAATAATGGAGCAGATAAATGCCGAGCGAAATCTCGCCTAACCGGGCCCAAAGCCTTGGCATCAAAAGCGGACGGGTGGTGCGCTGAGACGAGAAACATTTCTCGCTCCAGGGTATAATGGCGGCGAAAGCCACTATCGCGAGGCAGATATGCATCACCGGCCTCAGGGCAATCGACATCCAGGGAGTGAGCCAGCTTATTTCCCAGGGCCACGCCATGGCGTAAAAAGCACAGCCTCCCAATACCATAGCTATAAAAATCATCCATGAATTCTTCAGGCTCTTCATAAATTGATCCTTGTGGCGGCGGCATATCCAGCCGGCCATGAAAACAGGGAAGAACCAGTAAACGAGCTGAAGCGAAAGCCATCCCTGAACATCGGCGGGCAGGAGGTTGAGGCAGAGGGCTACGAAAGCCGCCCAGAAGGCAAGCGCGATCAATGCCTCAAGCCAGAGATTGTCGACCCTTTTAAGCACAGGGAATACAACACAGTAAAGCAGTATTATTTCAAAAAGACAGAGGGTAAACCAGTAACCGTTTTTCCACATATCGCCCCAGAGCCCTGCGAAGGTGGAGTTCAGCGGGGATTCGATTCCGGAATGAGGGAAATAATAAATCCATATAGAACTTACCGCCACCATAGGTATGATAAGCTGCAGGAAACGTTTGCTCAGCCCGGCGGGCAGGAGTCGACCGGTGCCGTCTTTTGCGATGCGCAGGGTAAACCATCCGCTTATAAAGAAAAACACGGGCATGTGTATCTCGCCTATGAGCTTGAAGATAAAAGCGCGGTCGATGCCGCGTATACCCATTGTAAGCACATGGCCCATCACCACAAGGAAAATCGCTATGCCCTTGAGCATATCGAAATACATTATTCTCTGTTTTTTTGCCGCCGTAGCGGTCATTGTTTCTGTCATTTCTTAAATCGTTATTATGCAGTAGTTGCAATATTATAAAAATGTGTTGAGTCGGTTGACATTCTTTCTGATAAAGTGCCGCCGGAGCTTTTCCGGGGCACGGTTATCCTGCAAAGATAATACTTTTTTGTCAATTTATAAACCTAAAAAGCAAAACATCGGCTGTTAGAGTCCAAATTCGAATAAGAACCGCTGCGAAGTCTGAAAAAATGTAAATATGCAAACCCGATGTTAACAATGTCGGGCTTCTTTATCGTAAAAACGTATAAAAATTAGTAACTTTGGCATGAATTTTGCAAAGACCTCCGGTAAACTATAATTCCATGGCAAAGAAGAAAGACAAGCTCAAATTTATAATAGACGACAACAACGAGAATAACGAACATTTCAGCATGGGGCAGATAGCAATCACCCCTGAGATGATGCAACGCGAGCCTTCACGCAACGCACTGCCTATATTACCCACGCGCAATTTCGTGCTCTTCCCCGGCGTGGCGCTCCCCATTTCACTGTCAAGGGAGATGTCGGCAAAAATCGCCGAGGCAGCCGTAGCTACTGGCGAGTTGATAGGTGTCGTATGCCAGCTTTCTCCTGAAACTGAAAATCCCCGCATACCCGAAGATCTTTTCCAGTATGGCGTTGTAGCCGATGTGCTCAAGATATTCGACCTTCCCGACGGCTCGAAGACCGCCTTCGTCAAGGCCCGCGGAAAATTCAAAATCATGGGCAAAGGCGAAAACAATGAGAACTCGGGGCTTGACTTCTGTGCCAGAATAAGACTGATACCCGAAAGCGAGCCCATGCAGGACACAGCCCCTGAAGAGTATCAGCGTTATACCCTCATGGCCCACGAGGCTGTGGAGCGCACCTTAAAGCTCATGGAAAAGGTGCCCGATGCTCCGAGCGACCTTGTGTTCAACCTCAAGCAGATCAACGATCCGGCTATCGCCATAGGCTATATCTGCTCGTTCCTGCCTATCGACAACGAAAAGAAATTCGAGCTGCTGAAAATCAGCTCCATCACCCGTCGCGCCGAAGCATTGCTCAAGGCAATAAGCTCATTTGAGGAAATACTTACACTGCGGGAATCGATTATCGAAAAGACCCGCCAGAACATGGACACCAACCAGCGCAACGCATTCCTCCAGCAACAGATGGAATCTATCCGCGAGGAGCTCTACGGTGACGAGAACGACGAGATATCCGAGCTTGTCAACAAAGCGCTTAACGCTCACATGCCCGACAAGGTGGCTGCCATATTTCACAAGGAAGTGGATAAGTTGCGCAGGCTGAATCCTCAAACTCCCGACTATTCGGTGCAATACAGCTATCTGGAAACCCTCGTCCAGCTCCCGTGGACAAAGGAGACTGAGATGAAAAGCGACTACAAGGAATCGAAAGAGATACTCGATGCCGACCATTTCGGTCTCAAAAAGGTAAAGGAGCGTATTCTCGAGCAGCTTGCCATACTGATACACAACCCCGAAGGTAAGTCGCCCATACTTTGCCTTGTGGGCCCTCCCGGCGTGGGCAAGACATCCTTAGGCAAGTCTGTGGCAAGAGCCCTGGGGCGCAATTTCCAGCGAGTATCTTTAGGCGGACTTCATGACGAGGCCGAAATCCGCGGACACCGCCGCACATATATCGGGGCGATGCCGGGACGCATCATTGACGCCATTAAGCGCGCCGGAAGTTCTAATCCGGTAATAATGCTCGACGAGATAGACAAGGTGGGCAAAGATTACAAGGGCGACCCCGAAGCCGCTCTGCTCGAAGTACTCGACCCCGAGCAGAACAAATTCTTCCATGACAATTATATAGATCTCGACTATGACCTCTCGCATGTGCTTTTCATAGCCACGGCAAACACGCTCTCCACCATTCAGCAGCCTCTTATCGACCGCATGGAAGTGATTGAGCTGTCGGGTTATCTGCTTGAGGAAAAACTCGAGATAGCCCGCAGGCACATACTCCCCAGAGTCATAAAAGAGCACAGGCTCGAGCCGGAAGACCTCGTGGTGACCGAAGAGGCACTGACGGAAATAATCGAAAACTATACATCGGAGAGCGGTGTGCGTCAGCTTGAAAAAGCATTAGCGGCCGTTGCCCGCAAGGCTGTGCTCGCAAAGGTCAATCCGGAAGCCAATTTTCCCGTACCCGTGCGTTCCGAAGACCTCTACAGTCTGCTCGGCTTAAAAAAATATGTTAAAGACAAGTACGAAGGCAACGACTTCCCGGGCGTAGTCACCGGCCTGGCCTGGACAAGTGTGGGCGGAGAGATACTGCTTGCAGAGACATCCCTTGCCGAAGTCTCCAAGGGCAAAGGAGGAAAGCTCACCCTTACCGGAAACTTAGGTGACGTGATGAAGGAATCGGCCACTATAGCCCTGCAGTGGGTCAAGGCGCATCATGACCAGATGGGAATCAGCTGCGAGATGCTCGAAGACAACGACGTGCACATCCATTTCCCCGAAGGTGCCATAGCCAAGGACGGACCTTCGGCCGGTATCACCATAGCCACTTCGATTGTATCGGCATTTACACGCCGGAAGGTCCGGCCCAAACTTGCCATGACAGGCGAGATTACGCTGCGCGGAAAGGTACTGCCGGTAGGAGGTATCAAGGAGAAAATACTTGCCGCCAAACGTGCAGGCATCACTGAAATTGTGATTTCCTCTCAGAACAAAAACGATGTGGAGGACATTCCCGAAATATACCGCCGCGGCCTGAATTTCCACTATGTCAACACTGTCGATGATGTTATGAGCATTGCTCTCGAAAGGCAAAAATGAGATTTACAATTTAACGACTTCACATCAGATGCCGAATACCAGTTCCCGGTTTAAACTCTTTTAGGACTATTGCTATCAACTATTCGAGACGAGTATCATGATATTGATATCAGGTGATACTGGCGTTTAATATCGGATAGTGCTGTCAATCATCAGATGTACTTTGTCGGATCAAGTTGCTCCGGTGCTCCAATTGTCGGAACGTTGTGGCGCGCTCCATGTGCAGGCTGTTCGAATGTTTCTTAACTCAGACTTCCAAATCGAAGTCAAGACCCGTGGTGAGGTATTTGTCGAATTCGAGCTGAAGCTGGCGCGGATCGTAATATTTCTCCGGCCTGTCTTTGGCGCCCGGAGGGTTTGATACACTAAGGCCCAGCAGCCTCACCGGCTCACGGTCGCAGTTCATGTCGTCGAGCAACTTCAGGGCTATGCCTTTGATGTCGGCTACAGACCTCACCGGATTTCCGAGGCGTGTATATGATTTGTTGCGGATTGTAAAGTCGGCGAATTTGATTTTAAGCGTGAGCGTGTAGCCGTTGAAATCATGTCGCTCAAGACGGCGATTGAGGTCTTCGGCAAGTTCGCCGAGCGCCGCTGCCTTTGAATCATAATCGTTTAGGTCTTTAAGGTAAGTTTCCTCACATCCCACAGACTTTCTTACAGATACCGCCTCAACCGGACGGTTGTCGATGCCCCGGGCAAAGTTGTAAAAAATGATTCCGGCTTTGCCGAACTCATGATGCAGAAAATCGAGTGAAAGTTTACGCAGGTCGGCGCCGGTATTAATACCGAGGCGGGCGAATTTCTCACTTGTCTTGGGCCCTACCCCCCAAAAGTCGCGCACTTTCAGCCGATCGATAAAATCCTGCGCTATTGACGGGTGTATAGTCGCAAGTCCATCGGGTTTGCGCAGGTCTGACGCGATTTTGGCAAGGAATTTATTGTAAGAGATTCCCGCCGAGGCCGTGAGGTTGAGCCTTTCGCGAATCTTCTGTTTTATTTCCTTGGCGACTTCGACGGCGAGAGAGATGCCGGGCTTGTTGTTTGTGACATCGATAAAAGCCTCATCGACCGAAATAGGCTCGATGATATCGGTGTATTCATGGAAAATCTCATGCATCTTTCCCGAAACTTCCTTGTAGACATCAAACCTCGGAGCCACGAAAATAAGTGAGGGACACAATTGCCGCGCCCTCGAGGACGGCATTGCGGAATGTACCCCGAATTTTCTGGCCTCATAACTCGCGGTTGCCACCACTCCCCTTGCCTGTTCCGAACCCACCGCTATGGGCTTGCCACGAAGCTCCGGATTATCGCGCTGCTCAACCGATGCAAAAAATGCATCCATGTCGATATGTATTATCTTCCGCAGAGCCTCCATGAGCTTTTAAGTTTATGTGTAAATTTAAAATTGCGTGCCGACCGCCGAAACGGGCCAACACGCAACTATGCTTTTTGAAATTAGATTTCAGAGATGAAGATTGTGGCCCATGAGACGTTTCTTAGCCTGAAGATACTGGCGGTTATATTCGTTGGGAGCCACTTCGACCGGCACGTTCTCCACAACTTCCAGACCATAGCCTTCAAGACCGATTCGCTTCACGGGATTATTGGTCATAAGTCTCATCTTGCTCACGCCTAAGATGTTCAGGATAGAAGCACCTACACCATAGTCGCGCTCGTCGGCCTGATGACCGAGATGGAGATTGGCCTCGACGGTGTCAAGGCCCTCTTCCTGCAGTTTATATGCCTTTATTTTATCCATAAGGCCAATACCCCTACCCTCCTGATTGAGATAAATCAGCGCTCCGCGGCCTTCCTTCTGAATCATTTCCATGGCCTTGTGAAGCTGCTCACCACAGTCACATCGGCGCGAACCGAAAATGTCGCCCGTTGCGCATGACGAGTGAACCCTTACCAGCACGGGCTTGCCGTCGGCTATGTCGCCTTTGATGAGAGCGATATGTTCGAGGCCGTTGTCTTTCTGACGGAAAGGAATAAGGCGGAAATGTCCGTAGGCAGTGGGCATGTCAACTTCCACTCCGGCTTCCACGAGCTGCTCGTTTTTAAGGCGGTAAGCTATGAGGTCACGAATAGATACGAGTTTCATGCCCCATTGATCGGCCTTTTCGCGAAGCTCGGGCAGGCGGGCCATAGTGCCGTCGTCAGACATAATCTCCATAAGCGCTGCCGCGGGCTGGAGGCCTGCGAGGCGTGCGAGGTCGACTGCGGCCTCAGTGTGGCCTGTGCGTTTCAGAACGCCCTGATCCTGTGCATAGAGGGGATTGATGTGACCGGGACGACCAAAAGTCTCGGGCGACGAGCCGGGGTC
>CAYZFL010000016.1:0-11892 GCA_964477785.1 uncultured Bacteroides sp. | reverse complement strand
GCAAGGGCACGGATGGTTGCGCAACGGTCGGCGGAGCTTACGCCAGTGGTGCATCCTTCGAGCTTGTCGACAGTCACGGTAAAGGGTGTACCCAGCATCGAGGTATTGTCATCGACCTGAACATCGAGCTTCAGCTCCTTGCAGCGCGAGATGGTGATGGGTGCGCATAGCACGCCACGGGCATTCTTGAGCATGAAGTTTACAAGCTCGGGGGTGATTTTCTCTGCTGCGACGATGATATCGCCCTCGTTCTCACGGTCTTCATCATCGACCACTATCACGGGCTCTCCTTTACGGAAGGCTTCGATTGCCTCGGTTATGGCATCGAGTTTTATATCTTTAGTGTTTTTTTTCTCGTCCATGACAAGACTATATTATTTGTGTTTTGTTATTTCGTTTCAGTATTTTCCACGGTGGCCTCTTCTGATTCAACGTTTTCCTCGGGCTGAGGTTTAAAGGCTACCATGAGCATTTGCGTCACTTCCTTAACCTTATCCACATTCGTGGGGCTGATGACGAAGGGATATTTGCCGAGTAAGGATATCACATTGAGCGAGCGGGAGTTGGAGAGATAATCCACCACCTCGTTCATTTCCTCGTTGAGAGCCTCGGCTGTCTTTGAGGGGAAGATTCGTCTCGCTATCTTATGCAACTTCCACATCCGCGATGTGCGTTTCAGGGCTGCGTCGAGCGAGGCATCAAACTTCTCGAGTTTCTCAAGGGCAATCTGAGGTTCGACTTCTTCCATGATGAGTTCCTTGACGAAGAGAGTGCGCTTGGGTTCACGGCCTGTGACTCTGCGGATGAATGCTTTATAGGCGTCGAGGTTAAAGACGCCCGAGTCGCCCACGGCCTTATAGGTAAAGAATATGCCCATGGGCAAGAGCACTGCCGTAGAGAGCCAGATGCCTTCCCATACCTCAAGCTTGCCGTCGCGGGCCATTTTGTAGCCTGTATTGTCGAAAATGTAGTAGACAATGAAAAGAAGCACAGAGACCACCAGTGGCACACCTATTCCGCCCTTCTTGATGATGGCTCCGAGGGGAGCGCCTATGAAAAAGAAGAGGATACAGGCGATGGAGAGTGTGAATTTCTTCTGAAGCTCTATGTCGTTGCGGCGCATGATTTTGGCCTGTTCGGAAAGCTGGACCGTCTTGAACTCAAACTCCTGCTTGTTGCGGTTGACCTGCTCGATGGCCTGCATGAGATAGAGCTTGCGGAAGTCGGGCGTCTTGTGGCTCCATATCGTATCGATATTATTTGAGGGCGTAACGCGGGCCTCAGGCCATAGTTCCGTGATTACGGTATCAGGCTTATGTTCTGTCTTGTAGAACGGCACTCCGAAATGTGCGGCTCCACGCAGGTCGTTGGCATATAGGGCACCCAGGGAATCGACTTCCGCACCAATGGAATCGATGGCCACTCTGAGCTGGCTAATGTTTTTACCTACATACTGGTTTCGCATATTCTGCTCGTCGAGCTTGTTGAAGTTCATGTCAAAGGGGAAATAAATCTCCTTGTCGGTGAACTTCTCCGAACGGAAAGGCATGTATCCCGAAGTGGGTATTCCCATCGAGGATGAGCGCAGATTTTCAAACATCTCGCCCTGATAAAGATGGAGATAGAGATTGTTTTTATCCTCGGTGAAGGCGAGTTTGCCCGAATCGGCGAGAATCACACGGGAATTGTCGATGCCGCCGGTGAGGTCATAGATTATCATGTTGTAGAGCACGCCCGTTTCGGGGTTCTTGTGGTCTACATAAAGATTCATGTTAGGAATCTGATCGTAGAACGATCGTTCGGGAATCTCAACTTCGGGCGATTTCTGCCTTACGGAGAAGAGCAGCGTCCACATCTTTGCCTGTGCGACGGGCAAGACATTGTTCTGAAAGAAAAAAGCGCCGCCGGCTATGAATATCATGAGCACGATGAGCGGCTTCATGATTTTGAAAAGCGAAATACCCGATGCCTTCATCGCCGTAAGCTCGAATTTCTCGCCCAGGTTGCCGAAAGTCATCAGCGAGGCAAGCAGTACGGCAAGCGGCAGAGCCGTGGGCACCATGGTGAGTGCCGCATAGAAAAAGAGCTCCATGACCACAGAGGCCTGCAAGCCTTTGCCCACAAGCTCATCGACAAGTTTCCACAGAAACTGCATGAGCACTATGAACAAGACGATAAAGAAGGTCATGAAGAACAGCGGGATAAACCGCTGAAGCATGAAGGTATATAATCGCTTGATTTGAAACTTCATATAAAAAAAGCCGGACATGGAGTCCATTTGGCAGTGCAAATTTAGTTATTTTATCGGAGATTTCGTAAATTTGCATAGAGTTTTATAAACCGTTTCATCACAATGGCCCCTTAAAGGCGACCTTTTGCGCTGAGCCCCCCTTGAACGCCTTAAATTCACAATATCAAAATGAGTAAAGCTATCCTTGAAATTCTCAATCAGGTCAACGATGCCATCTGGACCTATCTTCTCATCGCCTTGTTGCTCGGAGCGGCCATCTACTTCACCATCAGGACTAAAGGCGTGCAGTTCAGAATGTTTGGCGAGATGTGCCGGCTGTTGATAGAGTCAGGAGGCAAAGACAAGACAAAAAAAGATAAGGCCCAGGGAGGTAAAGCTGAAGGTCAGCACAATAAAATCAGTTCTTTTCAGGCTTTTGCGGTATCGATAGCGAGCCGCGTCGGCACAGGTAACCTCGCCGGTGTGGCCACGGCTATAGCTATTGGAGGTCCGGGCGCTGTTTTCTGGATGTGGGTGGTGGCTTTATTAGGGAGTGCCAACGCCTTCGTGGAGTCGACGCTCGCACAGCTATTCAAAATCCGCGGCCCCAAGTCGTTTATCGGCGGCCCGGCATACTACATACTCAAGGGACTTCATAAAAAGTGGTGGGCAGTGACTTTCGCCGTGCTCATTACCCTCACCTTCGGCTTCGCATTCAACTCGGTGCAGTCAAATACCATCGCAGCGTCGCTCTCATCGTTTGACATACCATCCTGGAGCGTAGGAGTGTTTCTCTCGGTGCTTACCGTTGCCATAATCTGGGGCGGCATACAGCGCATCTCCAAAGTGAGCGAGATTGTGGTTCCTGTGATGGCCATAGTCTATGTGATACTGGCGCTGACGGTAGTTTGCATCAACTGGCGCAACATTCCGGAGATGTTCTCGCTGATATTCTCATGCGCCTTTTCACTTGACAGCGCGATAGGCGGCGGTCTGGGCATGGCGATGATCATGGGCGTGAAGCGAGGCCTGTTCTCAAACGAGGCGGGAGAGGGTTCGACGCCTAACGCCGCAGCCACTGCTACAGTCTCCCACCCCGTCAAGCAGGGACTGGTGCAAACCCTCGGGGTATTCACCGACACACTTCTCATCTGCACATGCACGGCTTTCATAATCCTCTCCAGCGGCCTTTTCAACACCGGCGCAACCGGTATAGAACTTACGCAAATAGCTCTCGACAGCGAAGTGGGCACAGGCCGAGGGACAATTTTCATAGCCATTGCCGTATTTTTCTTTGCATTCACCTCGGTAATAGCAAATTACTATTACGGAGAGGCCAATATTTATTTCATCCTCGGCCGCAGAAACGGCACCAAAGTCTCCCGCAATGTGATAAACATCTACCGCATTTTAGTCACAGGCATGGTGATGCTGGGCTCGGTGATTTCGCTCGATATAGTTTGGGCTCTCGCCGACCTTACTATGGCACTGATGACCATTTGCAACATCGCCGCCATATTGCCGCTCGGGAAATATGCAGTATGGCTGCTAATGGACTATCTGGAGCAAAAACGCGAGGGCAAGAATCCCGAATACCACACCTCGACCATACCGTCGATCGCCGCCGAAACCGAATGCTGGCCAAAGTGACAGTCGCCTGAAACCACGTGAAGGATATGCGATGATTATTTTTTTTGAATAAATATAGAGCAAAAAAATATTTTTTTGTAAGTTTGCAAAACCTTAAAAAAATTCAATACCGAATCCATGGAAATACGCTTAGACGACAAATTGCCGGAATATCCGACATTTGAGCCCGGCATACGACGGGCACCCGACCGTGGCTACCGTCTCACCCCCAAACAAACAGCCACCGCTCTTAAAAACGCTCTCAGATACATTCCGAAACATCTTCACAAAGAAATAGCCCCCGAATTTCTCGAGGAGCTGCGCACACGCGGCAAAATCTACGGCTACCGTTTCCGTCCCCAGGGCGACCTCAAGGCCAAGCCGGTTGACCAGTACAAAGGCAAATGCCTCGAAGGCAAGGCCTTTCAGGTGATGATCGACAACAATCTCTGCTTCGACGTGGCCTTATATCCCTATGAGCTCGTTACTTATGGCGAGACAGGTCAGGTTTGCCAGAACTGGATGCAGTACCGACTCATAAAGAAATACCTCGAGGAACTCACACAGGACCAGACACTCGTTGTGGCGAGCGGTCATCCCGTGGGTCTTTTCAAATCGAAACCCGAAGCCCCGAGAGTGATTATCACCAACTCGATGATGGTGGGCGAATTCGACAATATCAGGGACTGGGAGGTTGCGGCCCAGATGGGCGTCGCCAACTATGGTCAGATGACGGCCGGCGGATGGATGTATATCGGTCCGCAGGGCATCGTTCACGGCACATTCAACACCCTGCTCAACGCCGGAAGACTCAAATTAGGTGTACCTGCCGACGGCGACCTGCGCGGCAAGCTCTTCGTATCGTCGGGTCTCGGAGGCATGAGCGGCGCACAGCCCAAGGCTGCCGAAATTGCCGGTGCAGCTGCCATTATCGCCGAAGTTGACATGTCGCGCATCAAGACCCGCCACGACCAGGGCTGGGTGAGGTTTATAGCCGAGACTCCTGAGGAAGCTTTTGCTATAGCCGAAGAATACAAGGCCAGGAAAGAGCCTGTATCGGTGGCGTTCCACGGCAATATCATCGACCTGCTCGCCTACGCCAACAACCACGACCGCCATATCGACCTGCTCAGCGACCAGACGAGCTGCCACGCCGTATATGAAGGCGGCTACTGCCCCTGCGGCATCAGCTTCGAGGAGCGCACACGTCTGCTGAAGGAAGACCGCGAGAAATTCAAGGAACTGGTTGACTCGTCGCTCGCCCGTCACTTCAGCCTCGTCAAGGCCCTCATCGCCAAAGGCACTTACTTCTTCGACTACGGCAACGCCTTCATGAAGGCCATCTACGACTCCGGCATCAAGGAAATATCGAAAAACGGCTATGACGACAAGGATGGCTTTATCTGGCCCTCATACGTCGAGGACATCATGGGGCCGGAACTTTTCGACTACGGCTACGGTCCCTTCCGCTGGGTATGCCTCAGCGGCAAGCCCGAAGACCTCGACAAAACCGACCGCGCCGCCATGGAGTGCATTGACCCGAACCGCCGAGGACAGGACCGTGACAACTACAACTGGATTCGCGACGCCAAGAAAAACAAGCTGGTTGTCGGCACTCAGGCACGCATATTATATCAGGACGCCCTGGGCCGTATGAACATCGCCCTGAGGTTTAACGAGATGGTACGCAACGGCGAAACCGGTCCCATCATGCTGGGCCGCGACCATCACGACGTAAGCGGCACCGACTCGCCTTTCCGTGAGACCTCAAATATCAAGGACGGTTCTAACGTCATGGCCGACATGGCCGTTCATTGTTTCGCCGGCAACTGCGCCCGCGGCATGAGCCTCGTGGCTTTGCACAACGGAGGCGGCGTGGGCATCGGCAAGGCCATCAACGGTGGCTTCGGCATGGTTTGCGACGGATCTGAAAGAGTCGACAAGATACTGCGCTCGGCAATGCTCTGGGACGTAATGGGCGGCGTGGCCCGTCGTTCATGGGCCCGCAACCCCAACGCAATGTCGACATCCGAGGAGTTCAACCGCACTCACGGCGACTATTACCATATCACCATGCCCGAGCTGGCCGACGATGAATATATCAACTCTCTTATCGAAGAAAAGTAACAACATAAATCATACCAAAAACACATTTATATAATATGAGCTGGACAAAGATAATGGAATGTGTGCCCAATTTCAGCGAGGGCCGCGACCATGAGAAAATAGAGAAAATAGTAAATCCTTTCCGCTGCAAAGAGGGCGTGAAACTGCTCGACTACAGCAACGACGAAGACCACAACCGCATGGTAGTGACCGTAGTGGGCGAACCTAAGGCTCTCAAAGAGGCCCTTCTCGAAGCCATTGCCGTAGCCGTTAAGGAAATAGACCTTACTAAGCACGAAGGTCAGCATCCCCGCATGGGTGCCGTCGACGTCGTGCCTTTCATTCCCATAAAAGGCTGTGACACAGAGGAAGCCATCGCCCTTTCAAAAGAAACGGGTGAGGAAATAGCAAAAAGATTCAACATCCCTGTATTTCTTTATGAGAAATCGGCCACATCGCCTGCCCGCGAAAACCTTGCAAACATCCGCAAAGGTCAGTTCGAAGGCATGGAAGAAAAAATCAAACTTCCGGAATGGAAGCCCGATTTCGGACCCGCCGAGCGTCATCCCACAGCCGGCACCGTAGCCGTAGGAGCCCGCATGCCGCTCGTGGCCTATAACATCAACCTTAACACGCCGGACCTCAACATCGCCACAGCCATAGCCAAGCGCATCCGCTTTATCGGCGGCGGTCTGAGATTCTGCAAGGCTATGGGCGTCGACCTCCACGACAGAGGCATCACACAGGTATCGATCAACATGACCGACTTTACCCGCACTCACCTCTATCAGGCGATGGAGATGGTAAGATACGAGGCTAAGAGATACGGCGTGAGCATCGTGGGCAGCGAAATCATAGGTCTCGTGCCTATGGCCGCTCTCATCGACACAGCCGAGTATTATCTCGGTCTCGAAGGCTTCTCGGCCGACCAGGTGCTCGAATCAAGAATCATGGAATAAGCAATGGACTGCGTAATAAAAAACGCCAATATTTTCACCCCCGAGGGCTCCGCGGCCCTCAAGGGTGAGGCTATGGGTCGTCTGCGCAACATACCCGGCGGCGAGATTGAAATCACCGACGGTATAATCACCTACGTCGGTCCTGCAAGGAATGAGAAGAAGGACGGCTATGAGGTGATCGATGTCAAAGGCAAGGCGGTGCTTCCCGGATTTGTCGACAGCCACACACACATGGTATTCGGAGGCTACAGACCCGATGAATTCATGTGGCGTGTGAAAGGCGAAAGCTACATGAGCATCATGAACCGCGGCGGTGGCATTGCGTCGACCGTCAACGCCACTCACAAGGCATCGAAAGAAGAGCTGACCCAGAAAACACTTACCTTCATAGAACGCATGTCGCGTATGGGAGTGACCACCGTGGAAGGCAAAAGCGGCTACGGCCTCGACCGTGACACGGAGCTTAAACAGCTTGAGGTGATGCGCGACATCAACGCCATGCCAGAACGCAAGGCCGACATCGTCACCACTTACCTCGGCGCCCACGCATGCCCCAGGGAATACAAAGGACGCGAGGACGAATATATCGAGCTGCTTATCAGCGAGAGGCTCCCCGAAATCAAGGCTCTCGGGCTAGCCGAAAACTGTGATATTTTCTGCGAGAAGGACGTGTTCACACCGGAGCAGTCGGAAAAACTTCTTACCGCGGCTCAGGCCATGGGTTTCGGGGCCAAGATACATGCCGATGAAATCGTCTGCACCAAAGGCGCGGAACTCGGAGCCAGGATAGGTGCCCTTTCAGCCGACCACCTTCTTCAGTGCGACGAAGAGGGCATAGAGGCACTTGCCGGAAGTACGACAGTCGCGACCCTTCTTCCCCTCACGGCTTTTGCCCTTCGCGAACCTTACGCTCCAGGCAGGAAGATGATTGACAGCGGATGCGCCGTGGCACTTGCCACCGACCTCAATCCCGGCAGCTGTTTCTCAGGGTCCATACCCCTCACCTTCGCCCTCGCCGTGCTCTATATGAATCTCACTGTGGAGGAGGCCGTTACGGCACTTACACTCAACGGAGCGGCGGCATGCGGACGGGCTCACGACCGCGGAAGCATCGAACCCGGCAAGCTCGGCGATTTGGTCGTGCTCGACTCGGAGACAATAAACTATCTGCCCTACTATACCGGCATGAACGCAGTGAGATACACTATAAAGCGCGGACGTATAGTATCTGAAAACATTTGAATGACAGTGTTCCGTCCATAAATTCAGACTACTTTTCAAATCTGAGCGGCAGTGGCTTCGGCCCGAAGTTCAGGTTAGTTCCAAATCAGAATATTAACCTTAAAATATAGAAACCATGTTAAGCGAACTCACAGTAAAAGACTTTCTCGCCAAAACCTACGGCAGCGACCCTGTGCCCGGAGGCGGCAGTGTATCGGCACTAAACGGTGCTCTCGCAGCCTCACTCGGCGCGATGGTGGCCGGCCTGACAATCGGCAAGAAGAAATATCTCGATGCCGAAGAAGAAATGAAAGGCATAGTCGAGACCCTCGTGCCTGTGGTCAATGACCTTATGGTCGACATCGACCGCGACTCAGACGCCTACAACGAGGTGTTCGCCTGCTTCAAGATGCCCAAGGAGACCGACGAGGAGAAGGCCGCAAGAAAAGAGGCAATCGAGACCGCCACAAAGCATGCTGCGGAAGTTCCCCTCTCTGTGGCAAAGAAAACCTGCGCCATCATGCCCCTTCTCGAGGACCTTGTGGAACGTGGCAACCATAATGCCGTGACCGACGCCTGCGTGGCCGCCATGTGTGCCCGCACAGCTGTGCTCGGCGCAGTGCTCAACGTAAGGATCAATCTCGGCGGCATTTCCGACGAGGCTTATGTGGCTAAACTGCAGGCCGAATGTGACAGACTCGTCTCTGAAGCCATTAGCGGCGAAAAGGCCGTGCTCGACGCAGCGCAGAAGTTTATCTGAATCGTGCAGGCTTAACGCCTTTTATATAAATTATATGTGTTATAATAAATTATATCACAGCCCAAATCACACCCTTTACCCATCATGGAAAACGAATATTTCACATTTGACTGCCAGCCTCTTACGCTCGACGCCATCGAGGAACTTCTCTACTCTGGACGCAAGGTGAGGCTCGGCGACGAGGCAAAGCGACGCATCGACCGCTGCCGCCGTTACCTCGACGAAAAGATGAATAACGCCACCGAGCCCATCTATGGTATCACCACCGGCTTCGGCTCGCTGTGCAACAAGAATATATCTGCCGACCAGCTTTCACAGCTTCAGGAAAACCTCGTGAAGAGCCATGCATGCAGTGTGGGCGAAGAGGTCGCTCCCGAAATCGAAAAGCTGATGCTCCTGCTCAAAATCCATGCCCTTTCACTGGGCCACAGCGGCGTGAGCGTGGAAACCGTAGAGCGTATCTGCGAGCTATACAACCTCGGCATCATACCCGTTGTGTATGAATGTGGATCTCTCGGCGCTTCGGGCGACCTCGCACCCCTCGCAAACCTCTTCCTGCCGCTTCTCGGCCTCGGCGATGTCAACTACAAGGGTCGCCGCGTACCCACAGAGGAAGTCTACAAGGAGCTTAACATCAAACCTCTGCGTCTGCAGAGCAAAGAGGGCCTGGCACTTCTCAACGGCACTCAGTTCATGAGCTCAAACGGAGTGCTCGCCCTTATTCGCGCCCGTCGTCTCAGCCGTATGGCCGACCTTATCGGCGCCGTTTCTCTCGAAGCCTTCGATGGTCTTCTCGCTCCATTCAACGACCTCATCCAGCGCGTAAGGCCCCACCACGGTCAGGCCGAGACAGCCAAAAACTTCCGCAATATTCTCAAAGGCAGCGAGCTTATCGCAAGGAAGAAGCCGCAGGTTCAGGACCCCTACTCTTTCCGCTGCATACCTCAGGTTCACGGAGCATCAAAGGACGCCATCGCTTACGCCACGGAGGTGATATGCACAGAGATAAATTCGGTTACCGACAATCCCACGGTGTTCCCCGACGAGGACATGATAGTATCGGGCGGCAATTTCCACGGCCAGCCCATAGCGATTGTATTCGACTACCTCGCAATAGCTCTCGCCGAGTTGGGTAATATTTCCGAGCGCCGCAGCGCACAGCTCATCCTCGGTCTGCGTGGTCTTCCTGAATTCCTTATCGCCGAACCGGGCCTCAACTCTGGCTATATGATTCCCCAATATGCCGCCGCATCGCTCGTGAGCAAGAACAAGATGTACTGCTTCGCCGCATCGTCCGACTCGATTGTCTCGAGCAACGGCCAGGAAGACCATGTGAGCATGGGCGCCAATGCCGCCACCAAGCTTGCCAAGATACTCGACAATCTCGAGATCATCCTGGCAATCGAAATGCTTGAGGCAACACAGGCTCTTGAATTCCGTCGTCCGGCCCGCTCATCTCAGATAATCGAGGACTTCGTAGCCGGATTCGACAATGCCGTGCCGGTACTGAAAGACGACGAAGTGATGTATTCACGCATCAACCGCGCCGTCAAGTTCCTCAAAGAATGTAATTTACCATTATTTTAAAGCTCAGTAAGGCATAAGAGCCTGAAAAGCTTATATATCATTTCAAAGTGAGGGGAGGCTCTGGGAAGGGCCTTCCTTTTTATAAATGGCGCCCTGGTAGTTGACATTAATTTGTGGCGAGGGTAGTAACTTTCCACTTTCAGCGACGGTAAGCAGGCCTTGACTTTCCGCCACTTCTCGCGTGTGAAAGTAGAAAGTGCTATGGCGGACTCGCTGTCTCAAATATATTTAGGCGCGGGTGTTATATGTATTATATATATTATTATATATATATTACATATACACATACACAGATATGTACGCAGAAACCAGGATAAAATCCCATGGAATTTATCTCACGTGCCCGTAAACAAGGATACGTCTCGGGTTACTTTCCACTGTCAGAGACGGGAAGTTTGTGTAACTTTCCGGCACTTTATGGACAGGAAAGTAGGAATGTGGCACGGCGATAGAAATTTGAGCCGGAGGTAAACACTTTCCACTCTCCACGATAGGAAGTAGGCCGATACTTTACGACACTTCTCGTGTTTGAGAGTGGAAAGTGGTTGAGTTTAATTTAAGCTTATGCCGGTAAGTTTATTACAATTCGGCTCACCTTGCTGACCCCGTCAGCACCATGTTCACTGCCAATTGAGAAAAAAATTTCAGATGCGGGTGAGGAGGTCTTCGATGAATTTTTCGCGGCGTGAGCGGTCATCGTCGTCGGTATCGGGGCAGTTGCACCATTCGCAGCCGCTGAAACCTACACTTTCGAGCACCATGGGTATGAAGTGACCCTCGAAGTAATTTGCAAGGGGCGCGGAATCGCCGCCCGATGTTGTGACGATGAGCGTGCGCGATATTCTGAGGCCCGGCAGCATTGCTCCTCCATGGTCAAATGAATAAGCGAAACCCGGAGTCATCACGCGGTCGAAGAAGCCTTTTAGGATGGCCGGCATCTCATACCACCACACCGGGAAAATAAAGATCACATTGTCGGCACGGCTGAGAATCTGCTGATAACGTCTCACCAGCGGGTCGGGAATATGTCCGCCCACATAGCTGTTGAGATCCTCGACCGTGAAAACTGGATTGAACTTGTCGTGATAGAGGTCGATGAGGTCGAATTCCTTCTTTTCGGTATTGAGACTGTCGATTACGGCCGATAAAATTGCGTGATTGAAACTTTTCTCGTCGGGATGGGCATAGATGATGGCGGTGCGTCCGCTAAGAGTCTTATCGTTATTCATTTTATATGGAGGTTTGTTTTGGGGGTGTTGTTAGTCTACAGAATCATAAAAATATTCTAAAAGTTAAACACAAAAAGAGGTCAAAAAGATTTCGGGAGGCCGATAATTGCGTGGAGAGGCAATCTTGTCCTAAATATTTTTTGAGCATGGTACAACTTGCAGAGGCATCAA
>CAYZFL010000015.1:0-22057 GCA_964477785.1 uncultured Bacteroides sp. | reverse complement strand
GCTCATGAGCTCGTTGCCGAATACATACTGGGGATCGTTGACCTGGTTTTCAAGACCTGTGCGGGCCATTTCCCTGAAAGCGTTAAACTCTTTCTCGGTGATGCGGTAGTCCTTGAAAGTCATGTAGAGGAGCTCCATCATTGTGGGAAGGTCCTTCACTGTGGAAGAGCCCGAAATGGAGCTGTTGTAGAGCGAGGGAGAAGCCGAGACGCGTACCTGCTTGCCCTGAAGATATTTCTGTAGATCGGTTGTGGTATATTCGCCGAGACCTGTTGCCATGCTGATGGCGCCGCCGAGGAGCTTAACCGCGGGAGCCTTGTCGGCGGGAAGATTAGCGTAGCCCTGTTTTGAGATGGCGTTGAGGATAATCTGGTTTTCTTTGAACTTGGTAGGCTTGACAACTACTTTAACACCGTTTGAGAGGGTGTATTCGGTCGCACCGTAGCCCTTGAGCTCTTTCTCTGAAACGATTTTGCCGGGCTTGGGCATCTCGGGAATGAGGGGCTCTGATTTCATCTCGTCCTTGTAGGGCTCGAGTTCTTCTGCCTCGACTTTTTTGAGCACGGCCGCAATCTGCTCTTCTGTGGGAGCCTTGAACTTGCCGTTCTCGGGGAAGAGACCGAGGAATACGCGGTTGTCCTGACGTACGTTGCCGAGAGAGTCGAGCATGAGCTGACGCACGGTCTGGTTGATAGCGTCAACGGGGATGCTGCTGGCAATCTGTTTTGCAATCTGGTTTTCAAACTCGATGCCGGGCATGGGCTGATTGTCGATGAAGTTGCGGACGCACTCTTCAACGTAAACCGCATTGTTTACGTTTTTACGCTCGTTATACTGCTTCTCGATCTGTGAGAGGTATTCGGCTTTTGCACGCTCGTATTCGCCAACGGTGAAACCGCCCTTTACGGCGCGGAGGAATTCACGGTAGCTTTCCTCGATGCCGGGGAGAATGTCGTCGCCTTTGCCTGCAACAGATGAACTGAGGGCACTTTCGGCGTTGGTTACGAAGAAGTTGCCGATCGAAGCGCTTGCACCTGAGAACTTGGCGTCGGGGTTGTTGTTGATTTCGCTGAAGCGAGAGTTGAGCATAGTGTTGATTACATATTCCATATAGTTGATGGGATATGAGGCGATGGTGTTGCGGTATTCGCGGGGGATGAGGGGCTTGAATTTAAACATCATCTCAGCGACGGGCTGTGTGATTTCGGGGTCAGAGCCCATGGCGTAGATAGTGCCCTTGTTTTCGGGGATGGTAAAGTATTCCTTGGTCTTGGGGTTTGCGGGCATCTTGATGGGCGAGAAAATCTCTTTGATTTTCTGCTCTATATATTTCACGTCGATGTCGCCGACCACGATGATGGCCTGATTGTCGGGGCGATACCATGTTTCATAGTAGTCGCGGAGTTCCTGGGGCTTGAAGTTGTCGACAACCTCCATGATACCGATAGGGAGACGGCTGCCGTATTTGCTGCCGTTCATCATCTTGGGAAGGATTTTCTCGAGCACTCGCATCTGGCCCTTGTTGTTGATACGCCATTCCTCGTGGATCACACCGCGCTCTTTCTCGATTTCCTCGGGGTCGAGGAGAAGGCCGTCGGCCCAGTCGTGGAGAATCCAGAGGCAGGTGTCCTGCACGCCCTTGTCGGCGGTGGGCACGTTGGGTATCTTATAAATTGTCTCGTCGAAGCCGGTGTGGGCGTTGAGGTCGTGACCGAATTTCACGCCTTTGCCCTCGAGCCAGTTGATGAGCTCGTTGCCCTTGAAATGCTCTGTGCCGTTGAAGCACATGTGCTCAAGGAAGTGGGCAAGGCCGCGCTGGTTTTCCTCTTCCTGCATCGAACCCACGCGCTGGGCGATGTAGAAGTTGGCCTGACCCTTGGGGGTCTCGTTGTGACGAATGAAGTAAGTCATTCCGTTGTCGAGCTTGCCGGTGACATAGGCAGTGTCGACGGGGAGTGGCTGCATCTGAGGCATCTGTGCCTTCAGAGGTGCGAAAAACGCCAGAAAAAGCAGCGTCATCAGCACTCGTGTTGCAATTTTTCTCATATATTTATTTTTTAAAGGATTAGTGCTTTTTGAGGTTCATGGTATATGCCGAAGCGGTTTAATTCGCTTCGTTACGAATTATTAGACTTCAAAATTAGTAAATGATTACAAGTAATATAGTTAAAAAAGTTAAAATCGGATGGGAGAAATGAATTAAGCGAGTGAATTGTCCTTTGACATTGGCACTGTCGGAGGTGGGCGCAAGACACCTTATATAAATACCGTGTGAAAGTTGCACGGATGTCTATAAACAAAACATGGGCCGCATATTCATGATATGCGTCCCTGCTATGTTTTGTACGCGCCTCGGCGCGCATCATCTACCCTAAATCTAATGATTATTTAGAGGCGATAGAGTCAGAAACGGTAAGGCGAAGACGACCTTTGGCGCGACGGCGTGCAAGCACTTTGCGGCCGTCTTTGGTCGACATTCTTTCACGGAAGCCGTGTTTGTTGACTCTCTTGCGGTTGGAGGGTTGGAATGTTCTTTTCATTGCCTTTGATATGTTGGATGTTTGTTATTAGCTATTGTTTTCGGACTGCAAAGTTAACCATCTTTTTTTAATCAACAAAATCTTTAAGCCTCAAAAATTCCCCAAAAATGTATTTCTTTAGAAACTTAAGCTGTGGCGAGGCAAATAGGTTGGATGCCTCATGGGAATAAACGGGTAAAATGGCAACAAGAGGGGGAATTTCTTGCAAAACGATAGGGCGGACGGTTACGGACGTGGTTTATTTAATGTCAAATTGTCATTTTGAGCGGTATAATGGGTATGATTGTGACAAAATGATAGTTGGATGCTGGAGTTATATACTGACAGTGTTGCTTGGCTAAACTTTAAATGCATCTCATTTTGCAATCAAAAATATGTAAATGATGAAAATATGAAACAAAATTGATGTGATTAACAATTATTAACCATAAATATTGCAATCTTCCCTTTTTTCTGTATAACTTTGGCATTGTAAGAAAATATGATTCCCACCACAGACGATTTAAACGACAATAGTAACAATAGACAGCAGTAAATGATTCTGTATATGAAACAACTCCTTGGTCGTTTGCCTTAAAAACGCGTGTACGTTTGCCCGCAATGATGATGATTAGGAGGTTCCAATAGGTTCGGATAGAATGATAGCTTTAATATTTGATTGTACTTCATAGAATGATAGTTATTAATTGGAAGTCTTAAGCGGAAGGTAAATGATCATAAACGCCGGTCAGGTTCGATCGGCGTTTTTGTCGGATAATTTCAAATTGAAGATTTTTTTCATTAATTGTGCCATTTTTCTTGCCCGCGCTATTTTCAAACCCGGATTTATTGTCTAACTTTGCACCCGGAGAAAAAATCCGTGAAAAACATTTAAAAACAAGTCGGCGACTGAAGTAAATCTCAGCGGTCGGCCAAGGATAAAACAGCTGTTGATATGTCTGCAAAAGGCACTTATAAGGGCGTAGTAAAAAGACTTACCGCCGACGGCATCATAGTGGATGTGCCCGATGCTCCTTCAGGCGAAGGGGAATCGTCGCCATGCTGCGGATGCGCCGGTGCGAGTCTCTGCGGCCTCAGCAAGAAGGGCGGGGGAGAAATCGAGGTGAAGGTTTCAGACTCAAAGGCTTTCACTCCCGGGCAGGAGGTGAGGGTAAGGCTCAGTTCCCATACCAGGCTGCTGGCGTCGTGGTATCTTTTCGCGCTGCCTACCGCGGCTCTGGTCTTCGGCCTCTGGCTCGGCGGATATTTCAGTCTCAATGAGGCTCTGACCGCAGTCTGCGGCTTGGGCGCCTGTCTTGCGGTATATCTCGTGCTGATTTTGTTCCGTCGCCGTCTGCGTCGGCTCCCTCTGTGGAAAGTTATCGTTTAATTCATCATAAAGCTATCAGGAATAATTAATCTGCGTTATGTCAACGTTCTATATCACACTGCTTGTGCTCGGCGCGATAGGCGTCATCGGCGCGGTATGTCTCTATGTGATATCAAAGAAATTTCAGGTAAAGGAGGACCCGCGTGTGGCCCAGGTAAGGGAACTGCTGCCGGGAGCCAATTGCGGAGCCTGCGGATTTAAAGGCTGCGACGACTTCGCCCGTCAGACGGTGGAGCAGGGCAATATGGAAGGTCTGCACTGTCCCGGAGCGGGAGAGGAAGGCAACTGCGCCATAGCAAAACTGCTTGGTGCCGAGCCCGTGAAGGCCGAGCCGATGATAGCCGTGCTCAAATGCAACGGCTCATGTTCGGCCCGCAATAAGGTCTATATCTACGACGGCGTGAGCAGCTGCTCGGTGATTAACGCCGTGGCTGTGGGATCCGAAGGTTGTGCCTACGGCTGTCTCGGCTGCGGCGACTGCGTGAGCGTATGCCGCTTCGACGCCATCCACATCGACCCCGAGACGAAGCTCCCGGTAGTGGACACCGACAAATGTACGGCCTGCGGCATCTGCGCAAAGGCTTGCCCGCGACACCTTATAGAAATAAGGCCCCGCGGACGCAACGACCGCCGCGTGTGGGTGGCATGTTCGAGCCGTGACCGCGGCGCTCAGGCACGCAAAGTCTGCACCGCCGCCTGCATAGGATGTATGAAATGCGCCAAGACTTGTCCTTTCGGAGCCATCACGGTGAGCGACAACCTCAGCTACATCGACTTCGAGAAGTGCAAGGCCTGCGGCAAGTGCGTCGCCGTATGTCCCACAGGCGCCATACTCACTCACGGATTCCCCGTGATAAAACCCAAACCCGAAACAACAACCGAAACCCCAGCCCCGGCTGTGGCAAATTCTCAGAAATAAGATGAAAAAGACATTTTCAAAAGGTGGTGTGCATCCGCCGGAGAACAAGCACTGCGGAGACTTGGGCATAGTAACCCTGCCGCTTCCCATGCGGGCTGAAGTTCTGCTTTCGCAACACATAGGCAAGCCGGCCGATCCGGTGGTTGAGAAAGGCGAGAAAGTGACCCGAGGTCAGCTCATAGCAAAAAGTAGCGGATTTGTCTCGGCCTCGATCCATGCCCCCATCAGCGGCACGGTAAAGGCCATAGACACTGTGGGCAACATCGCCGGCTACCGCGAAAAGGCAATTATAATAGAGGCGTCGGAAGACGAGCACAACGCCGACGAGGCCGCACGTGCCGTCGTTAATGACGACTGCCACGACATACGCACGCTCTCGGAGAACATAACTCCCGAAGAAATACGCGATATCATAGCCGAAGCCGGCGTAGTAGGTCTTGGAGGCGCCACTTTCCCGGCTCATGTGAAGCTCGGAGTAAAGCCCGGCACAAAGGTTGACTATCTGATTATCAACGGCTGCGAGTGCGAGCCTTATCTCACCTGCGACGAAGCCCTGATGCGTGCCCATCCCGGCAAAATCATCGAAGGCGTGGAGCTGATGCTCCTTGCAAGCGGTGCGGCAAAGGCGCTCGTGGTGGTAGAGGACAACAAGCCCCATGCCATCGAGGCACTGAAGGGTGCGCTCGACTCCTCGTGGCCTGTGGAAGTAGTGACGGTAAAGACAAAATATCCCCAGGGAGGCGAGAAACAGCTCGTAGAGGCTGTCACAGGCCGCAGGATAGGCAGCGGTCAACTGCCCCTCTCGCAGGGCGTGATTGTAAACAATGTGGCAACGGCCTATGCCATCTACAACGCCGTTGTACATCATCAGCCGCTTATCGAGCGAATTCTTACAGTCGACGGCACTGCCGAATGTGCTGTGTCGCGCCGAGGAAACTATCGCGTGGCAGTGGGCACACCCCTGAGTGCGCTCGGCGTGGAAGTGCCTGACGACGAAGAGATAAAAGTGCTCTCCGGTGGCCCCATGATGGGTCGTCCGGTGGTAAACTTCGACGCTCCCGTCACCAAAGGCACCTCGGGCCTGCTCTTCCTTGACGGCGCGATTCGTCCCAATCCTCAGGCCTGCATACGCTGCGGAGCCTGTATCGAAGCCTGTCCCATGGGTCTCGAGCCTTATCTGCTCTCAACCTACGGAAGACTGAGGATGTGGAGCGACGCCGAGGACAATGCCGTTGTCGACTGTATCGAATGTGGCTGCTGCAGCTATTCATGTCCCAGCCGCAGACCTCTGCTCGACTTTATCCGTCAGGCAAAGCAGACCGTAATGGCAGAAATCAGGGCGAGAAATGCCGCAAAACAGGCCAAATAATAATGCCTGCGCAAACTTTCCCTCAAACCAGTCAGAATCATATTATCTTAAAATTTAAGTAAAAATATCCGCGACTTATGTCACCCAAACTGATATTCTCGGCATCGCCCCACATCAGGCGTCGGCGCGACACTCAAAGAGTGATGCTCCACGTGCTCATTGCCCTTATGCCGGCGATGCTCTGTTCGCTGTATTACTTCGGCCTTCCGGCACTCTTTACGATTGTCGTTTCGGTGGGCACCTGCGTGCTTGTAGAGTGGGCTGTCACAAAATTCATGTTTCGCCGTCCGGGCACCCTCGGCGACCTCACGGCCATCGTTACCGGCCTGCTGCTCGCCTTCAACCTGCCCTCCAATCTTCCCTGGTATATGACCGTGGCCGGAGCGGTAATGGCCATAGGCGTCGCAAAGATGGCCTTCGGAGGCCTGGGCTGCAACATATTCAATCCGGCGCTCGTGGGCCGAGTGTTCCTGCTCATCTCCTTCCCGGCCGCTATGACCACCTGGCCCTTGCCCGGCAAATGCTTCTCGGCAGTGGCCGACGGCGTGACGGGTCCCACCATCCTGTCGAGACTCAAAATCGAGGGCATCGACCCCTCGTCGCTCGACATTGCCGACCTCGTTCTCGGCAACATGGGCGGCAGCCTCGGCGAAGTGGGTGCCATCGCCATTCTGATAGGTCTCGTATATCTGCTCTGCGTGAGAGTGATTAGCTGGCACATACCCGTTACCATCATCGCCGTCGTTGCTGTGTTCGAAGCCCTTATCGGCGGCTCGCCTTCCGTCAACATCCTCTCGGGCGGTCTCTTGCTCGGCGCCGTTTTCATGGCCACCGACTATGTGACCTCGCCCATGACCCATAAGGGCATGCTCATCTATGCCGCCGCCATAGGTCTTATCACGGTTGTCATAAGGCAGTGGGGCGCATATCCCGAAGGCATGTCGTTCGCTATCCTGATAATGAACGGCTTCACCCCCCTCATCAACCGTTATTGTCGTCCCGTAAGATTCTCGGAAAGGAGTGTGGCAGTGAAATGAAAGTACTGAAATCAAACCTCAGAAACATGGTGCTCTCGCTCGGGGGCATATCGCTGATAGTCGCAGCGGTACTTGCAGGAGTGCATATCGCCACCTCGGGCCCCATAGCCGAGTCGGAGCAGAAAGCCAAGGAGGCCGCTCTTTCGGCAGTGTTACCCCAGTTTGCCAACAATCCCGGTGACGACGCCAAGGACATCACTCTTCAGGGCGATTCCAAACCCGTAAAGGTCTATCCCGGCTATGACGCCGGAGGCGGACTCACCGGCATCGCCGTCGAAAGCTATACCATGGACGGCTTTTCGGGCGAAATCGACGTGCTCGTGGGCTTTGACGCCGACGGCGCCCTCAACGGCTATCAGATACTCAGTTCTGCCGAGACTCCCGGCCTCGGAGCAAAGGCCCAGGAATGGTTCAGCGACAAGACGGGCCATCGCTCGGTGCTCGGTTCCACTCAAGAGCTCAGTGTGAGCAAGGACGGCGGCACGGTCGACGCCATCACCGCCGCAACCATCACCTCCCGTGCCTTCCTTCAGGCTATAAACCGCGCCCGCAAGGCGATGCGGGAATTTCAAAACCTAAGTAAGAAATAAAACTCGGAAATGAACTCACTCAAAATCATATACAACGGGCTGGTGAGGCAAAATCCCACCTTCGTGCTCATCCTGGGCATGTGTCCCACGCTTGGCACCACCTCGTCGGCCTTAACGGGTTTCTCGATGGGCCTCGCCACTCTTTTCGTGCTCATCTGCTCAAACTGCTCCATCGCGGCCATCAAGAGCCTCGTGCCTTCAAAGGTGAGGATTCCGGCCTATATCATCGTAATCGCCTCGTTCGTCACGGTGCTCCAGATGGTTATGCAGGCCTGGCTGCCCTCGCTCTATGCCGCGCTCGGCATCTTCATCCCGCTCATCGTGGTCAACTGCATCCTGCTTGGCCGCGCCGAGGCTTTCGCCTCCAAAAACACCGTCTGGGCCTCCCTATGCGACGGCGTGGGCATCGGCCTCGGTTTCACCTGTGCCCTTACACTGATAGGCTGCGTGAGGGAATTCCTCGGCTCCGGCACAATCTTCGGAGCGCAGATCTATCCCGAGAACTACGGCATGCTCGTCTTCGTGCTCGCTCCCGGTGCGTTCATAGTCCTCGGATTCTTAATCGCATTGTTCAACGTCCTCAGCCATAAACTCAGATAAGCCATGCTCGAATATCTCTCAATCATCATCACGGCGATATTTGTCAACAATATAGTCTTCGCCCAGTTCCTCGGCATCTGTCCTTTCATAGGCGTGTCTAAGGACGTATCCTCGGCCACGGGCATGGGGCTCGCGGTAACATTCGTCATGGCTGTCGCCACACTCGTCACCTGGCTCATACAGCACTATTTGCTCGTGCCTTTCGGCCTGGGCTATATACAGACCATAGCCTTCATCCTCGTAATCGCCATCCTGGTGCAGATGCTTGAAATCGTGCTCAAGAAAACCTCGCCGGGCCTCTATGCCTCCCTCGGTGTTTATCTGCCGCTCATCACCACCAACTGTGCCGTGCTCGGCGTGGCCATCATAGTGGCTCAGAAGGAGATGGGCCTTCTCATGTCGGTTGTCTACGCAGTATCCACGGCCCTCGGCTTCCTTCTCGCTCTTGTGATATTTGCCGGCATCAGGGTACAGCTCGAGACCGCCAACGTGCCCCGCGCCATGAAAGGCGTACCGGTGGCTCTTGTGGTGGCCGGCATCCTCGCAATGGCCTTCATGGGCTTCTCAGGCATCAAGATAGGCTAAGCCGGATAGACTCTTGCCTGTCCGCCCGGCGCGCCACCACTCCCAAAATGAAATTCATGATGACCTTCCTCCCAGTCCTCGAATCCAAAGAGGAAAAGAAATAAGAATGTCACTGTACATAACACAAGTTCCGCATATCATATCGACTTGCGGAACTTTTTTTATTCAGGTCTGTTTTTCGATTATTGACTGTCTGTCCTGTCTTGATACTATGGTAATCGGCAATTGAAGGGGCTGGACTTTATATTCTGTTTTGGATTTCCTGTTAGGGTATGATGTTCTTTGCCCAGTCCGGAAGCTCTCTTACATACATCTTTTTATAGCGCTGTCGATCCGGTCGGCCCACTTTGCCTTGACATTTTTGGCTTTACGACGCATTTCAGAAAAGTAAACGGATGTTGCGTGCTCCTGACGTTCTTTGGCATCATGAGCCACTTCCTTCATGAGTTGTGCCAGCATTTCATCACTCGGTTCTTTTCCCGAATTGAAACGATATGTGTTCATTTCCTGCTCAGACATATTATTTCTCTCTATTTGCAAAGTTACAACATCTTTTTGATATATCCAGTTCTTTGTGATTGAATTCGTCCTCTGGCTTTCAGGTTCCGCTCGGGGCCGGTGTGGATTTGTGTTTCATTTCAAAAGCCTCCTCGTTTAAAGCATCTGCTGCGTTTCAGTTCCAAGGCTGTGCGACGATTACGCTCCGTCTTTTCCAGAAGACTCTCGGTGCTCGTACTCGCCCACACGCCCAAGCGCAACACAAACGCGCCCCTGACGCAGAACTCGCTGGCAGGCTCAAAGAAAACATCCTCCGCGACGAAGCCGAGCAGGAAATAGCCCGCCGTCTCCGGGAAGGAGAGTCATACCGATCAATCTCGAAGGAAATGGGTATCAGCACAAGACAAGTTTTCAAAGTCAACCAAGTGCTTAAAAAATCAGCCCCGGAATCACCTTGTTTCACTGTTTCACCAAGCGAAACACCCCGAAACGTTTCAGGTGTTGCGGCTTCCTGAACACTGAAACACCCAAAACTGGTTCACCCTATATCACCCTCCATATACCGACATTCGGCGATGAACCCAATTTAAAATTAATTCATCTACAAATCAGACATCGACAATGACACACGATACTTCCCGATTTTCGGTCGGCAGACAGAGATGCTTCTGCCCGAGGTGCGGACCCCGGGATTTCAAGCCCTATCTTGACATGGCTACGGGCAACGCTCTCGACGTCACTTTCAAACTACCGTGCAAACAATCTTCTCATGTTAGAAAAAGAACTATCTGATGGTAATGGAGTTGTAAATACAAATCCGGAATCCGACAAAAGTAAGGGATAAAGTAAGGGATAAAGGCCGCCTTTACTGCATATCGGTTTCAGGGATGGAGAGGGGTGGAGACGGGGCTTTCATCTTTTTGCACCATGCGCCCGACCACATGCGCCAGAGGAATATCAGCCCGCGGAAGGTGAGTTCTATCGCCATGGCGATCCATACGCCTTTCAGACCGAATACCGGTGCCATGAAGAAGGCAAGCGGCACGCGCACGCACCACATTGAGCCGAAGTTCATCACCGAGGGAATGAGTGTGTCGCCCACGCCCACAAATGAGCCATAGGCCACAATGGAGGCGGCGTACATGGGCTCGACCCAGGCCTCGATGCGCAAAACCTCCGTGCCGAGGCTCTTGATGTTCTCCACGGGAGTGAGTATTTCCATCATCTCGGGGGCGAAAATCCACATCATAAGGCCCATAAAAGTCATCACGGCCACGCCAAGCCCCACGGATATGTGGCAGAAGCGTTTCACCAGGTCCTTGCGGCCCGCGCCGTAACTCTGGCCCACTACTGCCGTCGCAGCGTCGCCTATACCGAAGCCCGGCATATAGCAGAGGCTCTCGGCGGTGACGGCAAATGCGTTTGCAGCGATAGCCACGGCACCCAATGGTGCCACAATCATCGTAATCATAATCTGCGCCCCGCAGAACACTATGTGCTCGAGCATCATCGGCGAGGCAATCCTAAGGGCCTTGCCTATCACCTCACGGGTGGGGCGGAACGAGCCTTTTTCATGACCTCTGAGCCTCAGTACCGGATGTTTAACGAGCAGGTACCTCATCATAAGTGAAGCCGTGACAATTTCGGCCAATACAGTGCCCAAGGCGGCTCCCGCTATGCCGAGTCCCGCGCCGGGCATCATGACGGAGAAGCCGAAGAGAGAAATCTCGCGGGTAGGGAAGATGAGAAAGAAGTTAAACACCACGTCAAGCAGGCACATGAGCATGTTGAGCATACTGGGAGTGCGCATGTCGCCGGCGCAGCGCAGCATGCCGCCGGCCATGAAGTTGAGCGTGAGGATGGGAATGCCGCAGGTGTAGATTAGGAAATATTGCGAGGCACCCTGTGTGATATCGGGCCCTCCGCCAAGCCATACCGGCAGGAAGGGCGAGACCGACATGCCTATTAGCCCGAGAGTGAGGCCGAAAAGACTCATCGACGTAATGCCCTGACGCACTATGCGCCTTGCCTCGGCGGGACGTGATGCGCCTATGGAATGGGCGATCTGCACCGAAAAGCCCATTGTAGCCATCGAAGCAACGCCGCTGAAGAGCCATCCGCTGCTCGCCATAAGGCCTATCGAGGCTGAGGGCAACGCGCCGAGCCGACCCACCATCGCCGCGTCGATATACTGCATGAGGATGCTCGACAGCTGGGCGAGTATGGCCGGAAACGACATCATAAGGGTGATTTTCACAAGCCTCGGAGTCGAGAGGCTCTCACCCGTCCTGATTGCGCTCAGATGGTCTTTTGACATTAAGAATAGGTTGAATTTTGATTTCGCCGGGCGTGTTTTTAACGTCCGGACAAAATTTCAGGTTGAAACGGAGCTATCGCCTGTGTTTCTGTTTTTGCTCCTCGGCACGGGCATCGGTGATGATGCGGTCCATCTCCTCGGGTATGACGTAGATGTCGTCTTTGTCTTTGGGCCTTATTGCCTCATACCATTTGAAAGCGGGGAGGTAGAGCTGGCTGGAGCGTGCGATGAAAAGCGGGGTTGCCACGCCGGTGGTCTGCGGCCACATCTTCACGTATTTGGTGGTTCTGGTGCTGTCGAATTCAGCCGTAAGATAACTGCTCTGGGCCGTGACAAACTTGTTGTAGGTGGAATCCTTTTCCTCGGGGAACATCAGTATCTCCACGTTGCCGCTTATGTCGATGCGCCTCAGCTGTTTGTTCTCGAGCCAGGCTATCATCTCCTTGCCTGAAATCTGATCGTAGTATTTGCCCTCGATCTGCTGGGCGGTGAAGCCGTTGTCGGGCAGACGCATGCGGTCGACGGTCGAGTCGTTGAGATGCACCTCGATAATCCTCCCGAATATCTGGTTGTTTTCATTCCATACCACGGGGCTGATATACATTCTCAGGGTGGAGTCGCGTTGTGTGATGCGCATCGAGTCGCAGAGGCCCTGGAGGTCGGTGCGGTAGAACCTCACCCTGGGATAAAGCACCGAGACATGAGATGTGTCAACCCTTTCCGAGGCCTTTATGCCGCGGATGGTATCCTCGGCAACGCGGATTGTGTCGATAACCCTGAAGGCCTCGAGATAGCGGCCGTGGGCATAGAGGGTGTCGCCCTCGGAATACTCCATCAGTGTGGCGTGACCGGTAACGAAGGCGCTGTCGATGAGCTCGTTGTAGAAGCCGTAGTCGCCGCGAAGCTCTGCCTGTTTTGCCGAATCGGTGAGTATCATGTCACCGTAGCCGTGGCCTATGCCGGTGGTGCGGTTATAGATTATGGTGTCGGCGGTCATGCGCTGGTTGTCCTTGGTCACGATCACCGAGCGGTCGTAGAGTGTTGTAATGCCCGAGTCGGTGGCATATACTCCGTTGTCGGTATAGATTTTTCCACGAGGATTCACCACCACGCTGGGCGTGTTGAGCTCGGCGATGTGGCTGCCGGTGTTGTAGTAAAGCGTGTCGGTGTAGATTTCGAGAGTGTCGTTTTTCGAGGTCGAGTGCAGCTTAACATTGTGGTAAAAATTTGCCTCTTTAGTCGACGGCATGTATTCGCCTTCGATCGAGGTGAGCACGTTCTGTGAGTCATAGAGCTTTCCGCCGGTGTCGTAATAGCCAAGTTCTATGGCGAGGTCGTAGGCAAAAACGTCTGATTCGAGAGTCACATCGCGGTTGATGAGGCGTACCTTGCGGCCTGCGTCGGCATATAGAAATGCGATCTGCTGTGGGCCGTCGTAGTTGAGCTCGTCGCCATAGACAAAGAGGGTGTCACCCTGCTCCATCTTCACGTTGCCGTAGGCGTCAAACGACTCAGTTGCGGGGAAATAATGCGCCGAGTCGCAATACATGTTCATGGGGCCTTTGCGGAAGTGCACGTTGCCCGAGACCACCATGAAAGAGTCGAACTCGGTCTTGTGGAGCCGGTCGGCCTTTTCGAGGAAAACGCGGTTGGGGTTGGCTCTCGACGCACCGGGTATGCGTGGCACGGCGGTGATTGCCGGCCGCTGGTTCAGGGCATTGCTCAAAAGCGGAAGCCCCGCCGTGAGCAGGGCTATGACGAGGGCGGCGCTCGCCCTTAGCATTTTCAGACTTTTACGGCCCTTGTTGCTGGGCCTGGTGGTCCGGTATTTGTCCATAATTTACTTCATGAAAAAGTTCCGGCCTGGGGAGCACTTAGTTGGCGGCTGCGCCTTTTTCGGCTTTTATCCAGCCTTCGTTCTCGAATTCACAGCCTCGCCAGCCGTCTTCGATGCGCACATAGGTCTCGTTGATTTTGCTCTTAAGCCAGTCGGCGATGATGTCTTCCTTTACTTTGTTCTCATACATTTCCTTGATGAGCTGGAAATCGTCGGAGAGGTTTGCCGTATGGGCCGGAATGCGTTTCGTAAGCTTGACCATGCACACAATCTCGCGGTCGCGCTTGGGGTCTTTCATCACAAAGGCTTTAGAGATACCGCCTTCCTCAAGGTTTGAAACGGCCTTTGCAATCTCGGCAGGAAGCTCCGAGAGCTGGAAGCGCGAGCTGCCGGTCTCTTCGTTGACCATCACGCCTCGGTTGAGACGTGTGTCCTTGTCCTGGCTCACATACTGCACGGCCTCGTCGAAGGTTACTTTTTTCTTGTCGAAGATTTCTGCACGGAGCGAGTCGAGATTGTTTACTGCGTCCATAAGGTCTTTTTCGGCCACTTTGGGGCGCAGAAGGATGTTGCGGGTGTTGATGCGCTCGCCACGTTTTTCGATGAGCTGGATTATATGGAAACCGTATTCGGTCTCGACGATTTTCGACACTTTCCTGGGGTCGTTGAGGTTGAAAGCCACGGCGGCATACTGCGGGTCGAGTTTTCCGCGGCCCACGAAGCCGGTCTCGCCGCCACGGATGCCTTCAGGTCCCTCGGAGTAGAGGATGGCGAGTGTCGAGAACTCTGCCTCGCCTTTGTTTACGCGGTCGGCGAAGTCACGCAGACGCGCCTTGATATTGTCTATTTCCTCGCGTGGTATGCGCGGGTAAACGCGGATGGCCTGCACTTCAACCTGCTGGGGTACGTAAGGCAGCGAATCCTGGGGAAGGGTGGCGAAATATTTCCTGACGTCGGTGGGCGTTATCTTCACGTTCTTTGTGAGATTGCTCTTTACCTGCTGCACCTTGAAGCGGTTGCGCATCGAGTTGAGGTAGTATTCGCGAATCTCGGGGAATGCCTTGCGGAAATACTGCTCGACTTTTTCTTTCGAGCCGAGGTTGGCTATCAGGTAGTTGAGCTGGGCCTCGACCTGCTGCTGAATCATCACCTCTGATACTTCCACGGTGTCGAGGTCGGCCTGGTGGAGAAAAAGACGCTCCATGGCTATCATCTCGGGTATCACGCAGTAAGGGTCACCCTTTATGGGTGTGCGGTCCTGCTGGGCCTCGAGGTATGCCTCTTCGATTTCTGACTTGTAGATGGGCTTGTCGCCGATTACCCATGCGACTTCCTCGATAATGTTGTTCTGTGCTCTCAGACCCAGGGCCACTGAGCAGAGCAGCAGGCCTAATATGATGAATTTCCTTTTCATGTCGGTGCTTAGGTGATATTGGTTTATTTGCCTTAGGACGCTGAGGGGCTCTTGTCTCCCTCTGTCGGTCTTTATGTTGCAAAGTTAGATAGAAAATGTAAATGAAACCGCCTGACGGTGTTAAAAAACTTTATTTTCAGAGCAGAGTCACCGGCGCGAAGAATTCCGGGCGGTGAAAGTCGGGGTTCTCTGTCTCTATAGGACTCCAGCTCAGATAGTGCGGCATCGTGGCCTTTGAGGCGCATTTGTAGAAATTAGCCAGAGTCTCTATGGGCTTGCCTTCGTAGCGCAGTCCCATCATTTCAAGAGGCACGCCCACTATGAGGTTCCATGAGAAGAGGCCCTGCAGCTCTTTGAAAGGGCGCGTGCCGCAGGAGGGATAGCGCTTGATCATGCTTATCTCGCCGGCTGTGAGCCTTGTGGGCCGAGGCCTTTCGATGCGGTGGGAGGCGTTGACCGTGCCTATGCAGTTAAACTCGAAATTCCAGTATTCCGGGCTTTCGGGATGTGGCTGGATGAAAAACTCCACGCATGAATCCTGGCTCACGGGCGAGTTGTCGAGATAATTCTCGGCACGCAGGAAATTGCAGCGCGTGAAAAAGTCGATATAGAGATAATCGTTTGAATGTCCGGCGGTAAAGGTCGTGAGCGGCTGATATGGAAAGTCCTTTTTCCAGTTCACGCAGTCAATGACCTGACGTTTGCAGTTGGCGTCGAGCAGGTTTACGATCACATCGGGAGCGGGATTGCCGTTGAGCCCCTCGATATAAGGTATTGTAAGTTTGGGTTGACGTTTCATAAAGAAATGTGTTTAGCGATATTTTTCCTCATGCCATCACAGACCAGCTGATTCTAAGCGAAGAAATGCTCCTTGATGCCCAGGCAGATGCCCGCCAATGCCATGATGATGAGCAGCGAGCCTATTATGCGGTTGATGAGCCACAGCGAGCGCACGTTGAATCTTTTCCTCAGCTTGTTTACCAGGAATGTCACCAGATACCACCATAGTAGTGCTCCGATGAGTATTGTGGCGTAGGCCCACAGATAGTGATAAAACTCATATTCGGGCAATATGAAGTTAAACCTCGCGTAAAGGCCTATGATGAAGAAGAGTATGAGCGGGTTGGAGAAAGTGAGCAGGAATCCCGATCCCAGGTCCTTGAAATATGTGGCCGAGGAATGGGTGGCGGGTGTCTTTAGCGAGCGCGTCGGGTTGCGGCTGTAGAGATATACGCCGAAAGCGGCGAGCACTACGCCTCCCACTATCTGGAGCATGAGTTTGTGGCCCTCGATGAAATCGGATACGAAAGAGAGGCCGAAGCCGGTGAGCAGGCAGTAGATGAGGTCGCTGAGGCTTGCGCCTATGCCGGTGAAAAACGCCGGCCAGCGTCCTTTGCTCAGCGTGCGCTGTATCACCAGCATGCCTATCGGGCCCATCGGCGCCGATATCAGCAGGCCGATTGCCAGACCGCGGGGTAATATGTAGAGTAATTGCTCCAAGTCTTCGCTCTTTTCACTTTAACGGACAAAGTTAGTAAAAGTTGGGCAGAAATTCAAACTTTAGCTTGCGGCCCTTTGTTATAATATCTAAAAAGAGACGCTTATTAAAGTACACTCAGATGAAAATGACAAAAAGAATATTCAAAATCCTTGCCGGTAGCGGCCTTATGCTTTCGGCTCTCCTTATGCCTTCAAAAAGCGAGGCATGTTCACGTGTGGTTTTCCTCGGCGACAGTATCAACGGCTCAAACGGACTTGTGATGGTGGGACGCACTCTCGACTGGAAAACTCCCATCCCCACAAACCTCTATGTCTATCCCTCGGGCATGACACGGCAGAGCATGCCCTCGGGACCCATGCTAAAATGGACTTCCAAATATGCTTCGGTGATGGCCGTGGGCTATGACGGCGGCGTGACAGAAGGTATGAATGAAGCCGGGCTGGTGATGAACTCGCTTTTCTGCAAGATAGCCGAATACACTCCTCAGCGCACCACAGGTTCCAAACTGCCGGTGATGAGTATGGCCGTGTTTGTAAGCTATTTCCTCGACAATTTCAATACCGTTGCCGAGGCGGCCGAGTGGCTTAAGGTGGATCGTTTTGTAATCAACGCCCAGCCTTTCGACGGCGGAACCGTGACTCTGCTTCACTTCGCACTCACCGACCGCACCGGCGACACGCTTATCATGGAGTATCAGAACGGCGTGCTTCATCTTTACCATGGTCGTGAGAACCAGGTGCTCACAAACGATCCCTTCTATCCCTCGATGCTTGCGATCAACAAGTATTGGGAAGGCGTCGGCGGCATGAATTTCCTGCCCGGCGGCGTCAAAAGTCCCGACCGTTTTGCCCGCGCAACATATTTCATCAAACATGTGCCTACAAACACCGACCTTAATACGTCTTTCGCCGCACTCGCCTCGATTATGGGTACCGTTTCAGTGCCTTACGGCTATGAAATAGTTTCGGAGCCAAACCTCTCCTCTACCCAGTGGAGAAGCATTTCAGACGCCACAAACGGCCGCTATCACTTCAAGCTGGCTACCTCGCCTGACTTTTACGTCGACCTCGGTCGTCTTCAGCTTCGCCCCGGCGCTCCCTGTCTGAAGCTCGACACCTCCGACGCCTCAAAGTTTTCGGGTTGTGTGAATTCGCACCTTAAAAAGACCGAGCCTTTCAGCCCCATGTGGTAATGAAGCATAAGCTCTGAAACCCAAAGAGATATCGATATCAACAGCGAGACCACATCTCCGAAGATGCGGCCTCGTTTTTTTTTGTTTCGGCAAGAGTGGTTTATTTCCTTCTTTTGCCGGATTTCTCTTTGCTTTCGTCAGCCGGCTCTTCTTTCTTAGGCCAGGGGAATCCCGAAGGATTGAGCAATATCCTGAGGTTTGGCTTGTTGAGACGCACCGAAACGAATTCCGAGAGTTTCTTGCGCGAAGCCTCGGAGAGTCCTTTGGGCGCGTTCACAAATACCATGCTCAGTGTGTCTGCCTCCGCCGATTTCACGTTGGTGGCCAATGTGTTGACAAGTGCGATATCGTCGACCTCCGGAAAAAGCACCTTGACTTCGGGAGCTATCGACCGGCTTTCGCCCGAGAACGACCCTGTGACCGCAAGTACTGTGCGGAGCGAGTCGATGGTCATCTGACGTTGTGCCAGTTCTTTCTGCATAAGTGAGTAGAGCTGGCCAACGCTCTGGCTCTCGGTCATGCCGCCCTTGTCGGAGGCAAAACCCTGCTTGATGTTGAGCACCGTGCCGCCGAGGCCGCAGGAATCGAGTTTGTTGAGCATGGCGATTTTCAGCGAGTCGATGGGCAGAGCGTCGCCTATCAGCGTCACATCTATATATTTCTGGCCGCCGGAGATGTATTCCTGATGGCTGAGCACCTGTGTCTTGGGAAAGACCATCTCGGTCTCTACAAAGTGCTGCGCCTTGTTGATGAAGAGGTTTTTGCCAAACATCTGTATGGTGAGATAAGCGCTGAGGGCGATGGTGAGCGACACTATCACATACACTATGGTTTTGACTTTCTGGGCACGAGCCGGGTCGCTGTACACCACTTTCTTGTAGCCGAAACACTTGACGCCTATCCATGCTGCCACGAGAATAAACACCATGTTGGTGAAGAAGAGGTAGAGGGCGCCGAAGAAATATACGCCCTGCCAGGTTGCGAGACCGTAACCGGCAGTACAGAGCGGCGGCATGAGCGACGTGGCGATGGCCACGCCGGGCATTACCTGTCCTTTGTTTTTGCAACCTATGCTCACAATACCTGCCGCGCCGCCGAAGAGTGCGATCAGCACGTCGTAGATCGAAGGCGAGGTGCGCGCCAAAAGCTGGCTGCTGCCCTCAAACTGCGGAGAAATGAGGAAATATAGTGCCGAGGCCGCGAGGGATCCCAGTACGGCCATGACGATATTTTTCAAGCCTACCTTCACCAGATTGAAATCGCTGATTCCCAGACCTAAGCCGATGCCTATGATTGGACCCATGAGCGGCGAGATGAGCATGGCGCCGATTATCACCGCCACCGAGTTGGTGTTGAGACCTAAGGAAGCCACGAATATCGCGAAGATGAGAATCAGCAACTGCGATCCGCGGAATGAGACGCCCGATCGTATGTCCTGCTCGGCCATGCTCTGAGGCACGAGGTCTTCGTTGAGGTTGAAATTAGAGAGTATGTTTTTAAATTTCGGCTTCAGCTCGGCCGAAATAGCGGAGAATTTAGATTTGATATTCATTTCTGGGTCAATTTAAAAGAAATCAGGGAGACTGAAGGCCGGTTATATTGTAATCAGCTGTAGATTTTCTTTAAAAGAGATCTTTAAGAGGCACGAGATATATCTCTGTGCGGCGGTTTTCGGCTCTTGATTTGCGGGAGCTGTTGTCTTTAAGGGGCTGGTCGAATCCTATGCCATAGGGTACGGAGTTGATGTCGTCGCCTGTGAGTTCTATGAGATAGTCGTCGATGGCGTTGGCACGGTCTTCCGAAAGCTTATAAGAATATGTGTCGTCGCCGGTATCGTCGGTATGTACGGCGATGATTATTTTATACAGCTTGGGAGCGGCGGCCACACCCTTGAGATATGTCACCGCCTTTTTGCCGGAAGCGGAAAGTTCCGCCGTGCCGGTATGGAAAAGCTTGTCGCAGGGTATCGAGAGCATCAGCACCTCTTCGTCGCGCACGAGTCCGGAGTTGAAGCCTAATTTGCGGAATTGTCTGAGCAGGTCGGCAACAGATTTCTTCACTTTCTCTCGCGAGCGTGAAGGCACCTGCGGGGTCGAGAGGTTCTGCTCTATGTCGAGGTCCATGGGGTCTATGTCCTGTTCCTCGGGTTTTGCGGCGGAGCAGGGCAAGGCGATTATCAGGCACATCGCGGCGCCAAGCAACATCTTCAATATGTTGTTCTTCCGTTTTTGTGTCCTGACCCTAAGTCCCGTGTATTTAGTCAAAGAGAGAGTCTTCATAGTCGTTTTCGGCTTTAATAATTGCGAGGAAGTCGCTCCCGCTCAGCTTCGTTTTATTATATGTCTCCGAAGCCTTCACGGCCAGACTCTCATAATCGGGCTCCTCGTCGTCGATATCGTCGAGGTCGAAATTGGTCAGTCCGGCTTTTTCGTATAGGCCGGAGAGAAAGTCGAGTATATCCTCCCAGGCTTTTCTGTCGGCAACTTTGCCGGCGGTTTCGGCCGTTACGTGTGCATGGATATAATCGATTGCTTCGTCGGGATTGTAGAGTTTCATTAGAAGCTTGGTTAAAGCGGTTTAAGTCTCTTAAGAGTTGATGTTGAGCAGCGTGTCCGGAACGTCGAGGAAGAGTTTCTTTTCGTCCTGGTCGATGGCCACGATATAGTCGTCGACTGCCGGCACAAGCAGGTCCGACATGCCTTCGCGCTCAATCACGAAGAGCACGTTTTCAGTTGTGTCGTCTATGGCCTTTACCTCGCCCAAAGGCTTCGCATAGCCCGAGGCATCCTCGTTGAGAGCCTTGAAGCCCACGAGGTCTTCGAGATATACGCGGTCGTCGTCGCCCTCGTCTCCGTCCTCGGGTTCTGCGCCGGGGAAGAGCAGCGTGAAGTCGTCGACAGGCACATACACGTCCTTGTCGGCCAGCGCCGAGGCGTCCTTTTCGGAGTTTATGTTTTTGAGTGCCACTATGGCTCCGTTGCGGCCCTTGGGTCTTACGGAATTGATTCTGAATGGTACTTTTGTGCCGTCGAGATTAAATATGATGTAAACCTGTCGGTTCTTGGGTATCTCGGGCACGTCGTAGTCAAACACTACGTTGAGCTCACCGTTGATGCCGTGGGGTTTGCCGCTGTGGCCTATGATGGTGAGAGAGTTGAGAGTATGCATGGTTGTGATGATATAACGTGCTTATTTTTTCTTTTTCTTTTTGCCTGTCTGAGGCGCGGGCGCAACCTGGAAATTGCGCAATATGATTTCATCGGGGTTGATTCTCAGCCTTCCTTTCGATATGCGGTAGATGTCGGCGAATATGCGGCTGTCGTCTACTCCCTCGGGGTTATAGCCCAGTATGAGCTTTTTCATCTGGCTTGCGACAAGCACTGTGAGCTCATGCCTTTTGGGTCCGGGCTCCATTTCGCATATATCGTCGATAAGGCGGGGTATGATCGATCCGTAGCTCATGGTTCCGGCCTTGGTCCATTCGGGCCTCGGCAGGGGATTGGGCGCCGAATCCATCTCCTCGGGCTTGTCCATGGGGTAGGGCGAGTCAACGTCAAGCTTGAATCCGCTCATCACTCCTATGTGGCTCCATATTTTCTTGCGGTATTCGGTCTTGTCGCCCTGGCCGGGAAAGAGGGTCTCCATCGCCTTCGCTATCGAGCACGCGCAGGCCGTGCGTACATCACGGTCTTCGATGGTAAGGCAATAGTCCACCATGTTCTGGATGTTGCGGCCGTATTCCGGCATCTGAAGAGGCTTGAGATGAGTATTGTAAGTGAGCATTTCTTTTATTACTTAAAGGTCAGATTCCCGATTTTCGGCGGGAACCTGACCTGAAGGGTTTTCTTGTCGTCTGATTACATGTTCATGCCGCCGTCGACCTGGATAACCTGGCCTGAGACGTATGAAGAGAGATCCGAGGCGAGGAATGTTGCCACATTGGCGATATCCTCGGGCTGGCCGCCGCGGCGAAGGGGTATTTTCTTGACCCACTCCTCGCGTACATTGTCGGGAAGTGCTGCGGTCATGGCTGTCTCGATAAAGCCGGGAGCGATGGCGTTGGCGCGGATGCCGCGGCTGCCCACTTCCTGGGCGATGCTCTTTGCAAGGGCGATGAGGCCTGCCTTCGAGGCTGCATAGTTGGCCTGACCGGCGTTGCCGTGTACACCTACTACGGATGCCATATTGATGATCGAACCGCCACGCTGACGCATCATCACGGGAAGTACGGCGTGGATGAAGTTGAACGCGCTCTTCAGGTTCACTGCTATCACAGCGTCCCACTGCTG
>CAYZFL010000014.1:0-22373 GCA_964477785.1 uncultured Bacteroides sp. | reverse complement strand
ATGAGATTGTTTTTGGATTCTGACATAATTATATTAGCCAATGGTGTGGTTAGTAATGAGTTCTTTGATAAGCGATTCAATCTGCTCGTCGTTGTTGTCGAGACGGAGTGCCTCTTTTGCGGTGAACACAACGTTTACAACGTTCTTAACCTTTGTGGGCGAGCCGGCGAGACCGATCTGCTCGGGATCGGCATTGACGAAAGCCGCGCCCCATTCCTGAATCTGCAGGTAGGGCTTTGCATCCCAGATAGCCTTTTCTTCGGGAGCGATATTGGCAGCCTCGGAAACGGATTTGGCACGTTTGTATTTCATGATGCGCTTGGCGTTGCGGGGGCGGCATTCGGCAGCGGAGCCGTTAACGGTAACCACGCAGGGAAGCGGAGCCACAACGGTCTCGACACCATGCTCGAGACGACGCTTAACGGTAACTTTGCCATCCTTGAGGTCAAGGATTTCCTCGGCGTAAGTAACCTGGGGGAGATTGAGCTTCTCAGCGATCTGCGGACCTACCTGGGCGGTATCGCCGTCGATAGCCTGACGGCCGCCGAGGATAATGTCATATTTGCCGAATTTTTCTATGGCCTTTGCGAGAGAGTAAGAGGTAGCAAGGGTGTCGGCGCCGCCGAGTACACGGTCGGTAAGCACGATACCGCCATCGGCGCCTCTGAAAATAGCCTCGCGGATTACTTCCGAAGCACGGGGAAGGCCCATAGTGAGCACTGTGACAGTGCTGCCCGGATTGGCGTCCTTGAGGCGGAGAGCCTGCTCAAGGGCATTGAGGTCTTCCGGGTTGAAAATTGCCGGAAGAGCGGCGCGGTTGATCGTGCCGTCTTCTTTCATTGCATCTTTACCTACGTTGCGGGTATCGGGAACCTGCTTGGCAAGTACAATGATGTTTAAACTCATAATTTCTATTATTTTAGTTCTGATTACTTTTGCAAAAAAATGTGCGGATGCCGCAACATGTGCGGCCGGTGGCCTAAAGCCATAACCGTCAACAAAATTAGTCAAATTTGGCTATACTGGCAAATATAAGGCCGTTTAAATGGTTAAAGGATGCTAACAGGGCACCCTTTAACCTTCTTTATTGCTTTGCTTTATAGGATTTTCCAAGCTTAGGCATAATATTCTGCATTTACGGCAAACGCCGGCCTTATTTCTTAAGGTCTTCGATCCAGCGGTAAGCGTTGCGGAATGCCTGCAGCCATACAGTGCAGTCCTGCATCTGCCTTCCGGCGGGATAGTAGGCGCACTGCCAGGGGAAGATGGCTCTTTCGAGGTGAGGCATCATGGCGAGATGGCGTCCGTCGGCCGAAACTATGCCGGCCACAGCCCTCGGGCTGCCGTTGGGGTTGCCGGGATAGCCTGCATAGGTATATTTGAGGGCAACGTTGCAGTTGGCGCCGGCGGGGATGTGGAATCGGCCTTCGCCGTGAGCCACCCAGATACCGGTCTTCACGCCCTCGAGCCCGCGGAACATCACTGCCGGGCTTTCAGGTATGGTGACGGAGACGAATTCGCTCTCGAACTTGCCCGAAACATTATGCTCCATGCGTATGCAGGAATCCTTGCTAAAGTTGACCAGGCCAAGCTCTACCATGAGCTGACAGCCGTTGCAGACGCCTAATGAAAGGGTATCTGCTCGGCTGTAGAAACGGCGTAGAGTCTCGCGTGCAGTTTCGTTAAACTTGAAGCCCGAGGCCCAGCCTTTTGCGGAGCCGAGCACGTCGCTGTGTGAGAAACCGCCGCAGAACACTATCATGTTGATGTCGTCGAGGGTCTCGCGGCCGTTCATGAGGTCGGTCATGTGCACATCCTTCACATCGAAGCCGGCGAGATAGAGCGAGTAGGCCATTTCGCGGTCACCGTTTACGCCTTTCTCACGGATGATGGCTGCTTTCACGCCGCTTGAGCCCTTGCGCACGCCGCTGAGACCGAGCTGGCTGAAACGGCCCTTGAAGTCGGCGGGAATTTTATAAGCCACGGGCTGTTTGGCATAGTTTGCCATACGCAGGTCGGCGCATGCGGGGTTGCACTGCAGACGGTCGAGCTGATGAGAGGGCTCGCGCCATGCCTTGCGCAGATTGTCGATATTGAAGAGGAAAGTCTTTTCGCCGTGGGTGAGGGTGATTAGACGGTCGGAATCGGTAGTTGCCACGGGGAAATATTTCACGCCCGATTCGTCGAGAATCTTCTCAGCGGCTTCTTTGGCAGAATCTTTAACCTGAATTACGATTGCCGGGTTTTCGGCGAAAAGTATCTTCACCAGGTCGTTCTCCCCGTATTTTGCGAAGCCATCGGTGTAGAATTTGAGACCTCCGCGGGTGTTTGAGAAGGTCATTTCGAGGAGCGTGGTGATGAGACCACCGGCGCTTACATCGTGTATGGCTGTGACGTCACGGCCGTTGACAAGTGCCTGAACTGCGGCAAATGCTTTCCTGAAATATTCGGCTGTTTTCACCTCGGGAGCCTTGCCGCCCTGCACGCCGAGGGTCTGGGCGAGGGCCGAACCGCCGAGACGGAGCTTGTCGTCGCTGAAATCGATGTAATAGAGAGTCGAGGGAGCGGCGGGGCTGAGCACCGGACCGGGGGTTAGACGGAAATTGTCGGTCTCGCCGGAAGCGGAGATAATCACGGTGCCGGGAGCCTCCACTGCGCTGCCGTCGCTGTATTTCTGGGTCATCGACAGGGAGTCCTTGCCGGTAGGGATATTAATGCCGAGGGCGCATACAAAGTCGCTGCAGGCCTTTACCGCACGGTAGAGGTCGGCGTCGCGGCCTTCGTTGCGGCAGGGCCACATCCAGTTGGCACTCAGGGAAATGCTGTCAAGTCCTTTCTTAAGAGGTACGCCGGCGATATTTGTAAGGGCCTCGGCCACGGAGAGCACCGATGCCTTTTCGGGCTCGTGAAGAGCTACCTGAGGCGCATGGCCTATGGAAGTGGCGATGCCTTTTTTGCCGTGATAATCAAGAGCTACGATGGCGCAGTCGCTGAGAGGCAGCTGAAGCGGGCCGGCGCACTGCTGACGGGCCACGCGGCCGGTAACCGAGCGGTCGACCTTGTTGGTGAGCCAGTCCTTGCAGGCTACGGCCTCAAGGCTCAGTACATTGTAAAGATTCTTTTCAATGTCTTTTTCTATTGTCGCGGTGTCGAGTTCCTCGCTGGTGCGGATAACGGTCCTGTCCTCCATCACTGTCTTGGGCGAGCGGCCAAACATGTCGGCCATTTCAAGGTCGATGGGTTTCACGCCGTCTTTATCTTCGAAGACGAAGCGGTTGTCGCCGGTGGTCTCGCCCACAACATAGAGCGGGGCGCGCTCGCGTTCGGCGATTGCCTCTACTTCGGGAATATCCTCAGGACGGATTACGAAGCCCATGCGCTCCTGGCTCTCGTTGCCCACGATTTCCTTGGCCGACAGAGTCTTGTCGCCGACGGGGAGTGCATCGAGATCGATGTGACCGCCGGTTGCTTCAACGAGCTCGGAGAGGGCGTTGAGATGTCCGCCTGCGCCGTGGTCGTGAATGGAGACTATGGGGTTTTTGTCGCTTTCGGCGAGGGCGCGTATCACGTTTGCCACACGTTTCTGCATCTCAGGATTGGCACGCTGTACGGCGTTGAGCTCGATGGCATTGGCATATTTACCGGTGTCAACCGACGAAACGGCGCCGCCCCCCATGCCTATGCGGTAGTTGTCGCCACCGGAGAGCATCACTTTCTGGCCGGGCTCGGGCGTGCCCTTGATTGCCTGGTTTCTTGCGGCATATCCCACGCCGCCGGCAAGCATTATCACTTTGTCGTAAGCATATATCTCGCCTTTCTCGGAGGTTTCGAAGGTAAGGAGCGAACCGCAGATGAGGGGCTGGCCGAACTTGTTGCCGAAGTCGCTGGCTCCATTGGAGGCCTTTATAAGAATCTCTGCGGGTGTCTGATAGAGCCAAACGCGGGGATTGATTGCGAGCTCCCAGGGCTTCATGCCGTCAAGACGGGGGTATGAGGTCATGTAAACGGCTGTACCTGCCAGGGGGAGCGACGCACGGCCGCCGCCCAGTCGGTCACGGATTTCACCGCCGGTACCTGTTGCGGCGCCGTTGAAGGGCTCAACCGTGGTGGGAAAATTGTGGGTCTCGGCCTTAAGCGATATCACCGTCTCTATTTCTTTTTCACGGAAATAGTCGGGCACGGAAGCCTTGCGGGGGGCGAACTGTCTTACTACCGGGCCATCGCAGAAGGCTACATTGTCCTTATATGCCGAAACGAGGCCGTTGGGATTTTCTTTCGATGTCTTTTTGATAAGGCCGAAAAGCGATGAGGGCATTTCCTTGCCGTCGATGATAAATGTGCCGTTGAATATTTTGTGACGGCAGTGCTCCGAGTTGACCTGAGAGAAACCGAAAACCTCGCTGTCGGTGAGGGGACGACCGAGACGCTGAGCTAGCTCACGGAGATAATCTTCCTCTTCAGGGCTGAGAGCGAGGCCTTCCTCACGGTTATATTCGGTGATGTCGTTGATGTGAACAATGGAAGCGGGCTCCATGTCGACGAGAAGCGAGTTCCGGTCGAGACCTTCGTAGACTTTCTGGAGCATGGGGTCGAATTTGGGCTCCTTGCCGGCGTCGACCCTTGTGAAACGCTCAATGCGGCTGATGCCATGGAGGCCCATGGTCTGGGTGATTTCCACTGCGTTAGTACTCCAGGGGGTTATCAGTTCCTTACGGGGTCCAACAAATACGCCTTTAAGGCTTTTTGCTTTCAAGGCTTCGGCACCAGAAAAGGCCCATTTCAATCTGTCTGCGGCTTCTGCCGAGAGGGGTTCCGGAGATTCCACTGCAAAATAGTTGCGCGAATCTTTCTTAAAAAAGGTAAGCATATATGTTACTGAATTGTTTTCTCCGCTAATGATTAACATGCATTTCGCCCAGCTCCGTAGGTCTCTGCCTGCCGCTTGTGCCGGGTTTCTGACTATCTGAGTGCAAAATTACAAAAAATCACCAAACCCACAAAGCCCGCTGTACCTCTATCTTTTTGCCCTTTCATTTGTTATAAGATTATATTCCAATAATGTGCCTCCTTCCGGGGTCTTGCGCAACGTGCAGGGGCATGAATTTCTTATATATAATTTCTGAATCAAGCTTATGTTTTGGGATATCATCACATTGCTGGCGGGGCTCGTGCTAATCATAGCCGGCGGCAACTATCTTACCGACGGAGCCGAGTCGCTCGCCCGCAGATTTAAGATTTCCACAATTGTTATCGGCGTCACCGTGGTCGCCTTCGGCTCCTCCGCGCCCGATTTCGTAGTATGTCTCACCTCCACCCTTAGCCACAAGTCTCAGCTGGCTATCGGCGACATCGTGGGAGCAAATATTTTCGACCTGCTGCTCGCCGTGGGCGTGATGTGTGTGGTAACCAATATCACGGTAGACAAAAACGTGGGCACCATGCAGCTTCCTCTTCTCTTCCTCTCTTCTCTGGCGCTGTTTTTCTGTTCCGACGACCTACTGCTCGACGGCACACCCGACTTCATCTCGCGCAGCGACGGCCTGATGCTTCTCTCGCTCTTCGCCATTTTCATGGCTCTGACTCTGAGGATGTCGAAAGGCTCGGAATGTCCACAGCCCGCTGTTGCGACTAAAAACGCCGCCGAGGGCAACCAGGACCCTACCCCTTGGGACCAGGCCGTAACAAGGATACATAAAGCAACAGGCAGAATACAGAATCTGCTTCTGAAATTCGTTAAAAAACCGGTGCATACCATTACCATTCCGGCCGCAGAGCTACCTAAGAAGACGGCGGCGCCACTCAAAATATGGGTATGCGTGGTTTATATTCTCGGCGGACTTGGCGCGCTGATCGTAGGCGGCAACTGGATAGTCGACGGCGCATCGGCAGTGGGACTCAAGTTAGGCATGTCGGAAAGCCTCGTCGGCCTCACCATCGTGGGCATCGGCAGCTCTGTGCCCGACCTCGCCACCTCGCTTATCGCCGCCATGAAACGCCAGACCGGCATAGCCTTAGGCAATATAGTGGGCGCCTGCGTGTTCAACATTTTCTTCATCATAGGCTTCTGCTCAACCATCTATCCGCTGCAGGCCGGAACCATCAACATTGTCGATTTCCTTACTCTGGTGGGCGCGTCGCTGATGCTGTGGATATTCGGTGGCATGACAAAATCAAGAACCATCAACCGCTGGGAAGGCACCTTTCTGATTCTCTGCTACTGCGGATATGTAGCTTACCTCATCGCCTGCAAGTAAATTCCTTTAGGGCCCGGTAAAGTTTCTGCACAGGAAGGCCCATAACATTATAGTAACAGCCGGTTATCGATTCCACCCCGATGTAACCTATCCATTCCTGAATACCGTAAGCCCCGGCTTTGTCAAAGGGATGCATCTCATTGACATAGCTTTCAATCTCTTCATCGCTGAGAGGAGTGAACTTCACTTCAGTGCAGTCAGTAAAACTCACAGTCTTGTCTTTGCCGTGAACCGTAACGCCGGTATATACGAAATGTGAGCGACCGGAAAGACGGCGAAGCATCTGCCGGGCCTCTTCGGGAGTATGCGGTTTGCCGAATATCTCACCGTCGCATGCTACCACAGTATCAGCAGTAATCACCAGAGTGTTATCGTCGACAAGATCGGAATATGCCTCGGCTTTTTCCCTTGATATATAGCCTGCGACTTCAGAAGCCGGAAGCTCATGGGGATATACCTCATCGATTTTTCGATTAGGAGCCAGCTCGAAATCGGGTACTATGGTCTGCAAGAGTTCACGGCGTCGAGGCGAGGCCGATGCGAGTATAACCCTTTTATTCACAGGACGTTTCATTGCAAATATGTTTTACCAGGCGACATCGGCGGCTTCATTTAGCCAAAGGCCCTGAGCACGAAGTATTTCCTCAAGCAACTCCCGGGCCACGCCGTTGCCTCCTGATGCCATTGTGATATATTTAGCCGCAGACTTGACCTCCTCGGCTCCATCTGCGGGACAAACCGGCAATCCAACAGTCTGAAGACAAGGCAGATCGGGTATATCGTCGCCTGCGTACGCTATCTCTTCAGCCTTCAGACCTATTTTTTCACTCCATTTCCGCAGGATTTCGCATTTCTCAGCTGCATCATCATATATCGCCCTTATGCCCAGGCGTTTAAGCCATCGCTCGATACCGGAAAACGAACCGCCTGAAATAATGCATATCTCGAGCCCTTTTTTCACCGCAAGCTGCAGAGCGAAACCATCCTTGCAGTTTATCATCCTCACGGGACTACCTGCGGAATCAACGCCGCATAGCGTTGGCGAGAGCACGCCGTCGATATCAAACACTACGGCTTTTATAAGGCTGAGATTATAGTTTATTTTGCTCATTTTCAAAACGGAAGTTTATCGGACCGTTGCTGATTTATTTCCTATACTTTTTTGTAATACAAAGACTTATTTCACGGTAAAGTTTTTTCTGTTCTTCACTGTCGATAAGGTTGAGATGGGTATTCATCACCGCTTCATCGTTTCTTCTTGCCGGGCCTGTCTGGGCAACCTCGGCTCCCATATCGAAATATTTGGATACAGTTTCGCCGACAATTGGACTTAGCACTTCAGGACTAAAACCGGCTTTCCGAGCCTCTTCTCCGGCGTAACCGAGCATGAGATTCACGAAATTGTTGGCAAAAACTCCTGCCAGATGTATATGTCGGCGCTGCAGACTATTGGCCTCATGGCAGTCGGCTCCGAGTCTGTGGGCAAGACCACTCAGAGCATCGAATGTTTCTGAATCTGATCCTTCGACAAATACCGGGAGCCCTTCGAAACTCATATCCCTGCCCTTGGTAAAAGTTTGAAGGGGGTAAAAGACACCCTTTCCCTGTGAATCACACTCCAGGGCGTCTATCGAAACCCCTCCGGCAGTATGCGCCACTATGCCGCTGACTTGTGGCAAAGCTTTGCTTACCTCCGTCACTGCTTTGTCGCTAACGGAAATAAGGTAAAGGTCGGCATCCGGGAGAATATCTTCAAGGCGGTCGATTGCTTGCGCATGCGCCGCACCCTGATTTATCAGCGATACCAAATCCTCTGCTTTCCCGATATTACGGTCATAGACGGCCCTGATTTTTATGCCGTTGACAGCAAGGGCTATAGCCAATGCCGAAGAGACATTGCCAGTGCCTATGATTACCGCCGTTGAAATTTCCATTAAAAAATTGCCGTACAGCGAAGTCTCTAAAAATTATTCTTCCCGTCTCCAGCGACCAACATGCACCTTCTCCCATTTGAGCTTTGCAGGGTCTACCGGACGTCGCTGCTCTGCCTTGTGACCGAATGTCATCACACACTCGACGAGCTGGCTGTAAGGAATGCCCAGGATATCACGGATTACGTTTTCAGAAGGCTCGCCTTCGGCATCCTCGCGACCGCGCACCTGTACCCAGCATGCACCGAGTCCGAGATCCTCGGCCTGAAGCGCCATGAATATAGCGGCGATAGCGGCATCTTCAAGATAAGCCTCGCTCTTTTCGGGGTCGACAGTCACTACCACAGCCATTGCGGCATCGGCAATCGATGTGGCATATACAGGCTTGCAGGCCGACATTTTCTTGAGCGTCTCGCGGTCATCGACGACTACAAAGTTCCAGGGACGTCCGTTTTTGCTCGTGGGTGCCAGCAATGCGGCCTCAAGTATGAGTTTTACTTGTTCGGGATCGAGTGCTTCGTCGGTATATTTTCTTATGCTGTGGCGCTGAAGCAGTAGTTCATGTATATTTTCCATTAATTCAAGAGATTATATTGCTGATTTTTCAACAAAATATTTTGGTATAGAATAAACGGGAGTAAGGGAAAAAAGTTGCAGCGGCATCTCAGCGGCGTGCAACCCAGGCGCCTTTGTAGCTGCCTGATATCCGTGCATCACGTTTCAGGCGGTCAAGCTGGGCCTTGTCATCACCCGCTGCGGCATACACGCGGTAACGGCCGTCTGACTCAAAATAGTTAAGACCTTTGCCCGGGCGTTCAGATATATAACGTTTTGCTTCAGATTCGGAATTAAGCGATGCGACTACCAGACAGTAACGGCCTGAAGTAGAACCGAAACAAGACTCTGCGGCACCGTCAGTATGGTTCGAAATATTATTGTTTTTGGAACTTTCGCCCAAAGAAAGTTTATCGATTCTTTTTGACGATGCGATATCTGACTTTGTAGCGGTTAGGTTTTCATCACTCTTTGTTTCAAAGGTCTCGTCGGCAGGCTGCTCATTTTCATGAGAATTGAGCACCATCACCATAGTTGGAACGGGATAATTGGTTTTAAGTGCCTCTTCGTCGGAGGAAGGCATCGAGCTGCCACGGTTGATGAGTTCCTGAAGGCCGACCGAGGCCACAAGCGCCTCATGCTGTTCACGAGGAAGGAAGAGCGCCGCACAAACAGCCAGGCAGGCAACAACAGCTGCGGCATAGCGGCTGAATATCTTTACACGCCGCCATCTTATCGCTTTTCTGTCAACCGTCTCATCTATTTCAGGTTCAAAAATTTCCTGTGCCGGAACATAGTTATCCGAGCTTTCCTTCCGCTCTCCTGGAATCAGTTCAAAAACGGTTGAAGCTTCTGCCGGCATCACAGGTTGCTGAAACGCTATATTTTCACTTTTTACGGAAGGAGTTCTGAGCTTCAGCTCGGGCAGCCAGCAAGTCTCGGGCATGATAAGAGCGGCATCCGAGGGATTGAATATCACCCTGCCTTCGGGACTGCCAACCAGCGAACCCATGCGTCCCATGCTCACCGTCTCCCCCCTTTCAAGCATTGAATTAATAGCCTGGGCATGGCGGCTTATCATTTCCACAGCCTCTTTGCGGCTGAGCTTCTCGCGGCGCATGACGCTTTTGAGCAGAATGTCGCCGCTGCCCTCTTTCTTTGAGAAAGAGAATGTATATCTCGGTGGAAAGAAAACACCTTCACTGTCATCATAGTAAGCCGGGAAGCGATGCACGAAAAATGTGCCGAGACCTGATACGGCCACGCTCCGCGAGCTTGTAAGAAGATATTCTATGTGACGAAATAGTGTTTCCATTTAGAACGACATGTTCTGCAAATTTACGTCAATTTTCCCATTCTTAAAGCATCCCCGTCAAGTATTTTTCTACATGTTTTCTACATTTTATACAATGTTGACGCAATCTTTTGCCGGGTAGGATTTTATAAAATCATTAGATGCCTAAGGAATTTTATAGCAGGAAAAGGCGGAAAAAAATTCTGAGTTATTTACCGAACAATGCATTCACTTTTTTAGGATTTGCACCTAATCTGAGCGCTTCTTTGGCATCAGCCTCGGCCTCCCTATTGCGGTAAAGGTCACGGTTGAGCCATGCTCGGTAATAATATAGTTCCGGATCGCCGGGATAAGCCCTCAGCCCCTCACCTATAGTGGATGAGGCATCGGTTAGACGCGAGAGTTTAAGCTGACATCCGGCAAGGGCTGAATAATACTCCGGCGCCGGACTCTCTTTTATCACCTTCTGAAGATAAGGTATGGCATCGCCGTCTTTTTCGGTCATGGAGTAAAGCATACCCAAAGCCTTGGCTGCGGCCAGTGATGTGGGGTAATATTTTTTCAGTTTCCCGAAATCTCTCTCGGCTGCACGCAGATTGCCGGAGAAAAGCGATATTAGTCCGTGAAAATAAAGGGCCTCGCCGTTTAAGGTATCTGTCATCAACACAATACCAAAGTCTCGGTATGCCTCCACATCGTTATTGAGGCGGAGATTACAGCGACCCCTCTTGCCATAGAGTATGGCTTCCCATGCGTCATTCTCATCCGAAAGCTCAATGGCCTCGTCGTAGGCCACACAGGCAAGACTGTCATTACCGATGCGTGAATAAAGCTCGCCTATGTTTGACCAAAGCAGACCGTTGGCGGGATGGTCGGGCTTTATGGAGATGGCGTCCTTAAGACGTGAGATTGCTGCGGTATAATTGCTGTCAGCGATATTTTTTTCAGCTTCTGCTACAAGAAGCACGTATGGATTTTCTTCATCGGGGGGAATGGAATCCACCATGGGATTAGCCTTTTCAGCCAGTTTCACGAGCTTCCGGTCTGGAGCGGTCACGGTTGTATGCGGCTTCTGCATCGCGGCATAAAGTATCGGCGCCGTCATAATCGCCGCCACGACAATCAGAGCCGCTTTATAATTAATTGTATGGGAGAGTTTCATTTTAATCTGTCATTTGATATTGCGGCGGTCGAGTTCCTGACGGTAACGCTGACCGTTGGCCTGATGCAAACTGTAGTCCGCAGAGAAATTATGGTAGCCCGAGAAATCCTCCTTGGCACACATATATAAATAGTCGTGCCGAGGAGCGTTGAGCACTGCATCAAGACCCGCCTTGCTCGGCATTTTAATGGGTCCGGGAGGCAGACCTTTGAACCGGTAGGTATTATACGGCGAGTTATTTCTGAGATGCTCGCCGGTCACGCGGCGGATAGAGAAGTCACCCGTTGCGAATATCACCGTGGGGTCGGCCTGAAGTTTCATTCCTTTTTTGAGGCGGTTGAGGTATAGCCTTGCAACGAGCGGTTTTTCATCTTCTTTGGATGTCTCGCTCTCGACTATCGAGGCCAGCGTGCTCACTTCCAGAGGGCTGAGGCCTTCATTAGAAGCTTTCTCGCGTCTTTCCGACGTCCAGAATCTGTCATAATTATCGCCGAAACTTTCCAGCACTTTCTCCGGAGAGGCCGTCCAGTAAAATTCGTATGTATCAGGCAGGAAATATGACGTAAATTGCTCTTTTTTAAATCCTTTTGCCGGAAGCACCGAATCGGTTACGGTGACGAAGCGCAGCGAGTCAAACTCCATCTGACCGCTTATCTTTCCTGCTATGTCGCCAAAGGTGCGCGCATAGCTCAGCGTCAGCTTCACGGGCGTCTGGCGCCCGTTACGAAGGTTGTTGGCAAATTTCACTGCCGTAAGTCTCGGTGTAACCACATAGCTACCTTCGGGAGAAATGCCGTCTTTGGCACCCCCGAGCAGTTTGTAACTCAGCATCACCGAACTCACATAACCCTCGGGCAGATATGCGGCAAGCTTTTCGCCAAGATTGTCTTCCGTTGTATCGTCGTAAAGATATATCCTTACGTCCTTGTCACCGCCGATGCTCTTTGTCACATAGAAAAACAGTACCACGCCTATTATCACTATTATGGCCGTAATGCCTATGATCCAGCTCAGCAATATATTCTTTTTACCTTTCTTTCTGTTCCTTTTTTTATTGTCCATTTCCGCGACGGAAAACCTTAGATATTGTAAAAATTAAAACTTAGTATTTCGGCCAAACATTATACCGGAATGGCAAGCATTGGTATGTCTGCGTTAAACACCATGGAATGAGCCAGCGACGGATTGAGCAGGCGGCTGAGCGCAACTTTGCGGCGGTTTGGTATCACCACCATGTCAAAATCTTTTGGCAGTATGCTCAGATTCTCTTTAAGCTTGCCCGGATTCTCACAGCCGATGGCCTCGAAGCTGCAGTTTATATAATTAGCCATGAAATATGTCACCAGATTTTTTACGCGCTTGCTGAAATTCTTTTCTATGAAGAGATTTCTTCGCTGAGGCAAAGCCACGATATTGACTTCGATTTTGCTTTCCGGGAAGATCCTTCTGAAGGTGTCCATGGCCAGGATATCTGTCTGATTGAGGTTTGCGAAAAAAAGGATTTTCTTCATGTTTTTCACAAAGTCGCCCTTAACTGTCTCCGGCACGGTAAGCACCGAAAAGCCCGACTGGTCGAGCACCTCGGCAGTGACGCTGCCTATAAGTTCGCGCTCCTTGCGGTCGGCTCCGCGTGTGCCCATCACCGTGAGCAGTGGAGGATTCACCTTGGCGTGTTCCATAATTACGTCCTCGGGCACGCCCTCGGCAACCTTGGTCGAAAACTTAACCACGTCTATGTCGCCGTGCTTCATCATGCCGCGTATCGAGTCGGCAAAATCATCCATTTCTTTCGATGCCTTTTCTTCGAGCCGTCGGCGCGCCTCACTGTCGGCCATCTCGAAGTTCATCGAGTCGCCGAGCTGCATATTTCCGGCCACGTAAGGGTCGAGAAATGAGTTGAGGAGCCTCATCGAGGCCTTATGCTTCGACGCGAGAGCCGCCGCGGCCTTCACCGCTTCTATTGAATAAAGGCTGAAGTCGACCGGCACGAGTATGCAATGGTCATCGACCTGATGCTCTGAATCTGACGATGCGAATACTTCTTTGTTTTCGATTATCCTGAGAGCGAGCGGAAGATCGCTTTCGGCTATTCTCACTCTCACGCCCGAAGATATCTGCGGCTCTTCGATATTGACGTTTGAAAACACAACCGGTATGCCTTCATGCTCAAGCAATGCTTTCAGAGCCAAGGCCCGGTCGTATGTGTGGATTGCTACTGTGATAAGACGCGTCATTTCTTTGTGGTTGAGGAGATTTAGAGTCTTGTGCTCACGGTTTTTCTTACCGTTGACAAATTTTGAATCAAAAGTACAAAAAAGCGCCGAAACATTATGAATATTTCCTTTAAAATATTCCTTAGTCAGGAGGAAATGCTAAAGAATTTTCTGCCGGAATATTCCAAAAAACCCAAAGAACAGCGCCTTTAAATGCGTCACTCCTCGGGTTTATGGCTTGGGATGGCCGCGCCGTTTCTTTTCTTCGGCGACTGTCTTCCTTATTTTTTAGCTTTCTGCTCCTGAAGTATTTCTACTGCCATGTCATAGATGGTGGAGTCGTCGAGCACGACGATACCACCGTCAGGACCCGGTTCTATATGTACACCACAGTTCTTGCCGAAATCATAGTTGACGCCTCCGAAATAGTTGCGAACGGTTTGAACGGTGGTGTTTAATTGGTCTGCGATTCTGTGCATTGAACCATCGGGCAGGCTGTCTTTGAGACGACGGAGCTCGTTGAAGGTGATTGTTTTAGTCATGAGGTTATTCTTTAAGAGTTAGGTAATAATTTTTTTGCGTATTTGTGGCAGCCAGCCCTTCATTTTAAGCCTTTATTGGGCGCCGGAAGGCTGCTTTGTCTGTCACTTTCCCAAAATTAGTTTTTGAATTTGAGATATGCAAACTTTTGCCATACAATATTTTATGTTTTAAAGCATATTTTAATCCAAATAATTTATAATCAATCGATTACGAATTTCATATTTTTTCGAGTGCCGAGGCGTCGATCCAGGCACGGGTGCTGTTGTTGATTTTCACTTCATACCATTTACCGGTTACTGGGTCGTCGGGTGTGAGTAGAGAATCGATGATTTCGACCTTGGTACCCTCGTGCAAAGGCACGATTTTGTCATCTTTGCCCGTGGGAGTGCGCGGCACTGAGTTGAGGTTGGTGGAAGGCACTATAACAACCCCCTCATCCGACGAGGTGGCGCGGTTGCTGCTCTCGGTAGCTATGATGAGCGAATATATCAGCACAAGAAGCACCACGATGCCTCCGAAAAATCCTATCTTTCTCCACAGCACGCGGCGCGAGAATACATAAAGCCCCACGGTGAAGAGGAATATCAGAAATATGCAGAATGATGTCCATGCCCATCCGTTGGGAGTCATCCACGACATTATCGAATGATGCACATTGTTGAGAAACGACGAGTCATCTTCGGGTCGATCCTCAATCTTCGTCATCACAAACTCGAGGTTAAGCCTTGCGTCCTTGTCCGAGGGGTCAAGTCTCAGTGCACGCTCATAGCTCAGCACGGCTTTGCCCAGACTGCCCACGCGGTAATAGGCGTTACCCATATTGTAATACAGACGTGCCGACTCGCCGTATGTCTCAAGCGACTGCTCATAAAGCGACAGAGCCCCGTTGAAATCCTGTGCCGTATAAGCCGAGTCGGCCTTAGCGTCAAGAGCCTCACGCGGCCCGGCGGTCACTTTGCCGGAATATGCGAATCCTGTCAGGAGTGCTACGATATATATAATGAATCTGAGTTTCATTTCTTCAGTGTAATTACGCTTGTTTATGTATCGGAATCATCAATTGCCGGCACTGGCCTTTTGGGGAGAGCGTTTCGATCCTGCGTTTTCTATTTCCTTGATTGCGGCCGCTGCCTGACGGTAAACTTCGTCTATCTCCGAGTCTGAGTTCATAGGCGTGAATCTTGCCATCTCGCATGTGTCGAGCACGCTTATAATATTGGCGACGCTTTCCTCATCCGCACCCTTGGCCTGCAGTTTCTCAGCTATGTTGTCGCGGGTAAGACCCGAGGCCGGGATGCCGAGTTTGTCACTCACATAACCCCAGATGGCCGATGAAAGTGCCTGATAGAATTTCTCGGAGTCTTTAGTCGCTCCCGACATATAGCCGCGTGCTACACGCAGACGCTTGGCGGCTACGCTGTTGGCCTTTGCGAGCTTACGCCCTGCAACATCGGCTCTCAGTTTCACCTTGCGGCGGTATACCGCTATGACACAGATAAGTATCACGGCCGCGATGAAGTAAAGCGATATGTACCATACGCTGCCGATGATATATGTGGGATTCTTTTCCTGTGGCTCGTCGGCGGTAGGCTTTATATGCAGAATGTCCTGCATGCCGGAGACGATTTCTTTCTGCTCAACTGCTGCCGAGGTTGCCGAACCTTTGGCCACGTTCACCGTTAGCGCCTTTGGCGTGATGGTTTCGTATTTGCGGGTATCTGGATTGAAATATACAAAAGGCGTGCCTTCGATAGTGTATTTGCCCACTTCCTGCGGCACCACTGTGTATATCAGTTTATATGTTCCGGTCATATTCGACCCTTCGACATGTGCGTCTATGTCGGTCTTGGGCTGATATGCATCGAAACCCACCGGGAAATTAATCTGCGGCTGGCTCAGGAACTTGATGTTGCCTGTTCCCTTTATTAGATATGTGTATTCGCCTGCCTCGTTTGTCTTGAGAAGCTCGGGAGTAAGTGTATCGTCAACACTGAAACGGCCCACTGCATTGGTGAATCCCGCCGGTTTGGGTTCAGGCAGAGGCTCCACCAATATCGAGGTGGTGTTGGAGGTGGTGGTTATGGTGCGGTCGACCGGACGGTTGGTCACGAAATAGCCCATCGATACACGCTCATACTGTCTCAGTGTCACGTCAAAACGGCCTGCGTTGACAGTAAGTTTGCCCGATTTCTGAGGATAGAGCAGACATTTTTTGAGGATTGCGGTATAGTAATTGGTGCCGTTTACATTCTCGCGGTCCACGTCACCCGAAACGGGAAGTTCCTCAGAAAGGAATCCGTTAAATGTGGGCTGTTCTTTAGGCACAAAATTGCTTATGCCATATTTGGTGTAAATCTTGATTGTGGCTATGATGGGTTCCTGCTCAAACGCCTTTGACTTTGAAAAGCTGACCCTAACGAAGAAATCTTTGGCCGAAATCGGGGGTGCAGACTCCTCATACTGTTCCGCACCCTGTCGATGTGACTGCTGGCGGTTTGACGCCGAGTTCTTGTCGGCCGATAATATCTTGAAGCTAATTTTGTTGGTGCTAAGCCTGGTATTTCCTGAAGTTACGGATATTGCCGGGACGGTCACCGTTCCGGGAGTCTTGGCGCGGTAAGTGTATGTAAAATCTATAATCGAGGAACTTACCGCACGGCCATTGGTTATCTCCGTCCACTGGCGGGTCGAAAGCGACGGACCGTACAGCAACTCGCAGTTGGCAAGCTGCGGTGCCCTCGGAGCGTTGGCTTCGCCGTTGGTGAGGCGGAATGTAAGCTGAAAGTTCTGGCCGGCCTCAACAGTCTGAACCGGTAGCACCTTGAAGGTGGGACTCTGGGCCGAGAGGGTTCCGGCTGTGAGCAATATCATGAATGCCAGCGCAATTCCGGACAGTAATCCGTAAAAAGAGAATTTTCTCTCCCTTTCGGTTCCGGATGCTTTGGCGGTGTTTTTATGTTGTCTGTCTGTCATCTTTTGTATTGCTTTTCTCTTTTGCAATAATTTCCTCTTTTATAATCGATTATCCGATGCTTACCAGGGCTTGCTGGTGGTGCGGCGTCCTCCCTTCGGCGGCTGGTTCACCTTTTTACGGGTGGCATTTTCCTTGTTCTGAACCGACTGAAGCAACTGCTGGGAGTTCTGCGTGGGCTGAGGCTGTTCCTGCTGTTTCTGCTGCTCCTGCTGCTCCTGCTGTTGTTGTTGCTGATCCTGTTTCTGATCCTGTTTCTGATCCTGGTCCTTCTTGTCCTGATTGTCTTTGTTCTGATTCTGGCCCTGATTTTCAAGCATTTTCTGAGCCAGTCTCAGGTTCTGACGAGTCTTGAAATTGTCGGGATTGATTCTTAGGGCCTCTTTATAGTATTCGATGCTCTCCTGGAATTTATTCTCGTTATATGCAAGATTGCCAAGGTTATAGAAACTTTTCTCCGCCACAGCTGGAATCTTCGACTTTGAAGACTTGTCGAGCAGTTCGGCGCCGGTCATAAGCGGGTCGTTTTTCTGCCCCCTGTTGTCGGGATTGGAAAGATGTATGTATGAAAGTCCTTTGTTGTAGGTAGCCACGTCCGAGGCCGGATTCACTGCCAGCGCCTTGTCATAAAGCACAAGCGCCTCGCGGAAATTTCCCGCCTCGAAGGCCTTGTTGCCTTCCTTTATATAGTTTCTTTCGGCTTTTAGCGACTCACCGGCCGGAACTGCCGCCGAGGCAAGGAACACGCCCGCCGCTATCGCCGAAATCATCATTATAAGTCGTCTTTTCATCGTTTTTCTGTCTGTTGTCCGATGTAATTGTTTGTCGGAATTTTTACTTGGAGAAGAAATTGATGTGCTTTAGCCAGCCTATCTTGCGGTTGAGCACAAAGAGATCGATTATAAGCAGGGCGAAGGCAATCCATGCGAATGTGGGGAATTGCTCCGCGCTCGCCTTGTATCTCACTTTCTTGAATTCTGACTTCTGCAACTTGTCGAGCTTGTCGGTAAGCACGTCAATGGCATTTGACGAAGCGCCGTTGACATAAAGGCCCTTGCCGGCCTCGGCAATCGCTTTACCCGTAGCTTCATCGATGGTGGTGAGCACAGTCTTGCCCTCCATGTCGCGCATATAGTCGCCGGAGCCGTCGTTGAGAGGTATCGGCGCACCTTTTGCCGAGCCGAGACCTATCACGTCTACCTGTATGCCCTGCTCCGCTGCTTTCTTGGCGGCTTCTATCGCATCGCCTTCGTGGTCCTCGGCATCGGTGATGAGAATTATCGCCTTATGGATATCGGTGGCCGGCGAGAAATTCTTGACGCAGAGGTCTATGGCCTCGCTCAGAGCCGTTCCCTGATAGGCAATCATCGAAGGGTTGAGCTCGTTGAGATATACTTTTGCAGAATAATAGTCTGTGGTGATGGGAAGCTGCACTTTCGCCTCGCCGGCAAATACCACAAGACCCACCTTGTCGTTGTCGAGCTTGTCGATAAGTTTCTCAAGAGTGAATATGGCCCTTGATAGACGCGATGTGCCGTTGGGGTCGTCGGTCGAGGAGGCCAGCATCGAGTTGGAGACGTCAAAGGCTATCATGATTTCTATGCCGTTGACCGACGATTCTTTTTCCTTCTGGTCGGTGCGCGGCCTTGCAAGCACTATCACGAGCATCGCAAGGGCAACGCACTGCAGCGAGATTCTGATCCAGGGCTGATATTTAGAGGCCTCCGGCATTAGCTTGGCTACAAGTTCCGGTCGACCGAACTTCTTGATTTTGGCCTCGCGGCTCCGGCGCCCGAGCACAAACAGCACGAACACTATCACCGGCAATACCAGCAGATACAAAACCCATGGATATGCAAAATCAAACATATTTCGTTATTTCGTTTTTGTTTCTTTTTAATTATAGGTGCGGATCCTTATTCCTGATATCAGTTGAGGCTCCTTGCCAGTGTATACCTGAGTATGAGCTCGACACCGAAGAAGCTGAGGGCGAGGATTGCCCAGAGCAGATATTGATCCTCGGTATGCGAGAAATGCCTTACGTCCATTCTCGTCTTTTCGAGGGCATCGATTTCCTTAAACACCTCTTCGAGAGTATTGTTGTCGACGGCTCGGAAGTATTTGCCTCCGGTTTTGTCGGCTATCTGCGTAAGCGTGGCCTCGTCGATCACAACCTGCTGGGGCTGGTATTCCATGCGGCCGAATGCGTTAATCATGGGATAAGGCGCCATGCCGTTTGTTCCTATGCCTATGGTATAGATGCGTATGCCTAATTCCTTGGCGACTTCCGCGCCCATCAGAGGTGTGGCTATACCGGTATTGTTGCTGCCGTCGGTGAGCAGTATTATGCTCTTGCTCTTGGCTTTGCCTTCTTTTAGACGGTTCACGGCGGTCACGATGCCGTCACCTATGGCTGTTCCGTCCTCGATCATCTCGGTGCGTATCTCGTTGATGTATGAGAGGAGCTGACGGCGGTCGACTGTCATGGGCACGCCGGTGAGCGACTCTCCGGCAAATATCACCAGACCGATGTTATCGCTCTCGCGGCCCGATACGAAACGCGACGCTACAGCCTTGGAGGCTTCGAGTCGGTTGGGCTGGAAGTCCTGCGCAAGCATCGAGGTAGATACGTCCATCGCTATCACGATGTCGGTGCCTTCGGTCGAGGTGGTGCGCCAGCTGTCCTTGAGCTGAGGGCGGCATAATATGATTATCACACATCCTATGGCAAGCAGTCTAAGAACGAACAGCAGATGCCGCAGCCATGCGCGGAAGGGTCTTCCCTGTTTGGCAAATGCGCTCACGGTCGAGAGCTCGAGCGGTGCATTGGCCTCGCGCTGTTTCAGTACATACCATATTATCAACGGTATATACACCAGAAAGAGCCACAGATATTGAGGATTTGAAAATTGCATTTTTCTTTATGATAGTTTTCTAAATGCTTCTGTTCTTAAATAAGTCAGGCTTTGCCTTTGGGAGCGGGAGCGGAATCAGCTTTCTTACCGGTCGCGGCCTGGGCTGCAGGCTGCTCTGGCACGGGCTGAGGCTTTGTATTCTCAATGAAGCGCTTGGCCGAGGCAAAAGCTTTCACATTGTCGTCGGGAAGAGGTCTTACCTTGGCGAATTTCACAAAGTCGGCCACGCTGAGCACTTCCTTAACGAGCGGGCTGTCGGGCCTTGTCTCGTTGTTTTCACGCAGCTTGTGCATGATTTCCGTAGAAGTCATTTCCAGAGCGTTTATGCCGAAACGGCCGCTGAGATACTGACGCAGGATGTCGGTAAGTTCGGTATAGTATTCGCGTTCCGAACCCTTGGCGATGAGGTTTTTGGCCTGCAGGGCGTTGAGGCGGTCCATGGCCAGTTCGTAAGGCGGTATGACTTTCTTGACTCTGCGAATGACCACTTTTCTGTCTTTGCGAAGAAAGAAGAAGAAAAACGCGCCGCCGAGTATTATCACTGCCAGGCCCAGGGCAACCCATACCCACCAGTCGGGTATCCAGTCATACCATCTCGACTCTATCGACTCGCTTCCAGCCATGGGATTGATGGTGGTGAGGGTGTCGAGATCCACTTCCATCACCTTCAGCACCATGGGGTCGGAATATGAAGTGTCGCCGTCCTCTATATAAGCGATCGGTGCAATGGGCACCGTGCCGGGATTGAAGGCCTGGATGCCTATCGTGTAGTCGATGTTCAGGCGGCCGTTTACCATTTGTGTGGTATCGGCTTTTACGGTCGATATCTCCACGCCGTCGGCAAGCACCGACCTTTCCTTGATCTCGGGCTGGAATGTGGCGCCGGGCTTATAGCCGTTGACATTGAGCGTCACCGTTGCCTTCGAGCCCTGCGTGAGCTGCACGGAGTCGAGCCGGGCGTTTAGCTTGGCCGGGGCTGCCGCCGAGACGTTCCCCGCGCCGGCTGCGATACCCAGAGCAAGCGCGAGACACGCGGCCATCCTACTCAGTCTGTTTTTAATTTTGTTTCCTGACATTTGCAGTATTTTACTCATTGTTGTCCGGTTTTATCTCACGCCGCGGTTTTTGAAGAGTCCCATAAGGGCTTTTACATAATCGTCGTCGGTAGATACTGAAGTGTGGTCGACGTGGCAGTACTTGAATGTTTCCGACATTTTCTGCTGACGCTCATACCACCATTTGTCGTAGGCCTTTCGGGTCTTTTTCGACGAGGTGTCGATCCATCTCGAGGCACCTGTTTCCAGGTCGGCTACGCGCACAAGACCTATGTCGGGCATCTTGCTGTCTCGTTTGTCATATACCTGTATAGCCATCACGTCGTGACGGTTGCAGGCAATAGTGAGCGGCTGACGGTACTGACTGTCGTCGATGAAATCAGAGATAAGAAACATGGTGCACTTGCGCTTGAGCGCGTCGGAGAAATATTTCACGGCGGCGGCAATGTCGGTGCCTTTCGACTGCGGCTGGAAGTCGAGCAGCTGACTGATAATGAAGAGTATATGCTTCTTACCTTTCTTCGGAGGTATGAATTTCTCGATGCGGTCGGAGAAGAATATGCAGCCTATCTTGTCGTTGTTTGAGATTGCCGAGAAAGCGAGCGTGGCGGCTATCTCCGCTATCATCTCGCGTTTCTCCACTCCAACAGCGCCGAAGTTGCGGCTGCCGCTCACATCCACAAGCAGCATCACGGTGAGCTCGCGCTCCTCTTCATATACCTTCACGTAGGGCTTGTTGTGACGTGCCGTTACGTTCCAGTCTATGTCGCGTATGTCGTCGCCATACTGATACTCACGTACCTCGGAAAACATCATTCCGCGACCCTTGAAGGCCGAATGATATTCTCCGGCGAATATATTCTGTGACAGACCGCGGCTCTTGATTTCGATTTTGCGGACTTTTTTTAATAACTCTTTTGAATCCATTTAAGATTTTTCTTGAAAATCAACGGCATTGCTCTCAAGCATCAGGGTACCTGAATCTTGTCGAGTATCTCGGTGATGATTTCGTCGGTGGTGATATTGTTTGCCTCGGCTTCGTATGTGACACCGATACGGTGACGGAGCACGTCATGTGCCACGGCGATGATATCCTCGGGAATCACGAATCCGCGCTGGTGCAGGAACGCGTATGCCCTTGCGGCGCGGGCGAGGCTGATCGAGGCGCGGGGCGAGGCGCCGAAGGCTATGATGCTGGTAAGATCGTCCATGCCGTAGTCGCCGGGGAAACGGGTGGCGAAAACGATGTCGACAATATAGCGCTCGATTTTCTCGTCTACATATATCTTGTCGACGATCTGCTGAGCCTCTATCACCTCTTCGGGACGTACCAGCGGCCTTATCTCTTTTACCTCGTTGTCGATGTTCTGACGTATGATTATCTTCTCCTCTTCCTTGGTGGGATAGCCTATCACAACCTTCATAAGGAAACGGTCGACCTGTGCCTCGGGCAGAGGATAGGTGCCTTCCTGCTCGATGG
>CAYZFL010000013.1:0-22550 GCA_964477785.1 uncultured Bacteroides sp. | reverse complement strand
TCGGCGGCAAGGAATTCCTGACGGAAGACGGCCTGAACGAATACTACCAGGAAGCACGCCAGTACATTCCCCGCATCCCCCGCTTCGACCGTATGGACGATCTATCTGAAAAATGGTATGAATACACACCCTATTTACCTTTCGCCGGAAATCCGGTAATGTGTGTAGACCCGGACGGTAATTGGGCTTTTTTAGTACCGTTAGTAAAAGGTTTAGTTTGTGGTGCAATTGATTTTGTTACCCAAATGTCAGTAAACATGGCAAATGATATGACGCTTTCAGAAGCATTTAATAATGTGGATTGGACAAGTGTTGGAGCATCAGCTTTTTTAGGTGCTACACTATCTCCAGGGATGTCAACAAGTGCAAAAATTACCGCCGGGGCAGTAATTGTATCTGATGCGGGTGTAGATATTAATACTGATGATGGCGTTAAATCTATGGCGGGGATTGTCGGAAAAGAGAAACCAATAAGCGAGGTGACAACAGATCTCGCTACTGATATATTGCCTCCTGCTATGGGTAATTCTGCGATTAGAGGATTTACAAATGCTATAAATTCAAAATCAGTTGCCAATTTAACAAAGGAAACGAAAGCAGAATTGAAACAAGTCACAAATATAATAAATAGTGAGGGATTTCAGAAAACTGCAGGTGTGATTGTTGACTATGAAACAGGAATCGGTGTTGGTAAAACTAAAAATGGAATCAAAACACAAGCCCGCTCATCAAAGAATAGTAAAAAAAAGAATTTACCTCTTCCAAATTACATACCCCCAACCCATGATACGAAGGTAAAAGTTCCAGAATTAATACAAAATTTTTTACAAAATTTTGATACAAAATGAAGGCTCTAAAAAAATATAATCCGGTTTATATATTTGCAATACTGTTTTTCATAATTCTTGGTTTTGCTTTATTAAAGCAATATATAAAAGACGAATCCCGCCGTAAAAATCACGCTGAAACGACGGCAGTGGTTTATAAATTTCAGTCCTGGAGGAAAAAAAGTGGTTATGTTGAGTATTACTATAGATACAGTTTCAATGTCAATGGAATAACATATGAGGGTCGCAAATACTTTGATCCGAATTCAGAGGATATTCAGATCGGAGACACTATTGTTATTGAATATGATAGTTTAAATCCTTCGAACAGCAAACCTATACAGTTGTCCGATAATTGAACGTTAAATTTATGAGTCTGTCAGGGCTTATGTAATTAATTTCAGCAGGTGTGTTGCTGCTTTTATTCCAATCCAGTAGCCTAAGCCCTACATGCGCCCCAGGCCAAAAGCGGGTGAAGGTCTGGAAATTTGGAGTTGGCGCGGTTGTTTATTTGCCGGAGGGTTTGTCTAATTCCTGCTCCAAGAGTTCGAGTAACATAAAGCCGGCGATGGGGTTTTTGCCAGTGGACTTGGTGCGGGGATTGAGTATTTTGCCCTGTTTGTCAATGATATAATCATCTCCCCGGAGCAATACCTGAGCTTCGCCGTCCTTAAAAGGCGTTGCAAAGTCTAATTTCAAGGGAATCACTTCGCGACCTGTCTTGTCGATGTAGCCCCATTTACCGTTGAGTTTCACTGCGGCGAGGCCTTTCTGGAAAATCGTCGCATCTTTATATTTCGGGGGTATCACTTCTTTTCCGTTGCTGTCGATATAGCCGAAGAGACCTTTTTCAACGACCAATGTCATACCGTTTTCAGAGAATTTGTAGAAACTGTATTTGGGAGGAGTGATGACCGTCTCGCCCAGCTTTATGCCATAAAGTTTTGTAGCCGGGTCTTTGAAAATGGCAATAGTCTGCTTTTTTGATTGGGCACATGGCTTTTCAGCGGTTGCAACGAAAGTGTCAAAGGAGAAAATGCAGAGAAACGATAGAAGAAGACATAAATTGCGGGAGAGCTTTTTCATATTTGATAAATTCAAGAGATTAGCGTATATAAGGCAGCCGATTTTTGCCGGAAATATGCCGCGACCAATAGAATGGAGCAAAAAGGCTAAAAAATCGAACATTTGCAAAATTAGCGAAAAATTTCAATAATCGAAAATAAATCAGGGAGATAAAAGAAAAGCCCGCTTAACGCGAGCTTATATTATTAATGTGGGGAGAAAGTCTTATTTGAGGTCGCCGAGCTGGCGGAGGACGTAGAGGGCACCTTCATAGTCGGGCTCCTGAGTGATTTCTTCAACTACGTCTGAGTATTTCACAATGCGATCGCCGTCAAGAATGAAGACGGCTCGTGAGAGCAAGCCTGCGAGCGGACCGTCGACGAGCTGGACGCCGAATTTCTGACCGAAGAGGGGTGAGCGGAAGGCCGACGCCACAACAACATTGTCGATGCCGTTTGCGGTGCAGAAGCGGGCCTGGGCGAAGGGAAGGTCCATCGAGACACAGATCACGACCGTGTTTTCGAGTTTGGCGGCCTCCAGGTTGAAACGCCTTACAGATGCGGCGCAGACGGGAGTGTCGAGACTCGGGAAAACATTGAGAACTACGGTTTTGCCTTCATAGTCGTGGCAGGTTATATCTTTGAGGTCGCTTGTAACGAGGTGATAGCAGGAAGCTTTTTCATCAACCTGAGGAGCGTTGCCGTATGTGTGACAGGGAGTGCCTTTGAAATATACAGTTTCCATATTCTTGTTTTTTCGCTTTAATCTTTAATACTGTGATTCATTCATCGCATTTATAACAAGTGCGGATGCCTGAGGGTTCACTCCCACAATAATTTCTTTCACTATGCCGTCGCTGCCGCAGAAAATAAGTGTAGGATAAGCCGTGACGCCACAGTCGACAGCCACGGAGCCTACGTTCATGAGCATCTGCTCGCCGGGAAGAATCTGTCCATTTTCTTCTTCGATTGCATCGGAGTCTTTTGAATTCCAGAGAAAAATCACATCCTGCTCCCAGGGCATTGAGGCGGCGGCTTTGCGGAGCAGGGCTATGGTCTCGCGGTTTGAGCTGATGCCGGGTTTGAGAAATGCCATAACGGTGGGATGGGCGAAAGAATCGTCGCGATGCCGGCTGTAGCGCTCACGGGTAACTGTAGGCGCCGCGAAGCCCGGGAAACGGTCTCCCTTAAGGGCATTGAGGCGGTAGGCGTCGGTGCGGCGGGCAAAAGGCTCGGGGTATCTCTCGCGGAGAATCTCCTCGCTGAGAGGGCGCAAGTCTGAAATCAGAGGTGCCCGATTCCAGCCGCCGAATGTTGCCACGGCCTGCTGCTCGGATATCTCGCCGGGGGAGGTGAGGGTTTCAATCGCTACGGGCATGAGTGTGCGGGCGTTGAAATAATAGTCATACTCTCCGGCCACGTAGCCGCGATGCTTTTTCACGGCGTCGATATGATAGCAGAGCACGCCGTTTTTCTTCACCGGGCCGCTTACGGTATAAGTGCTTTCGGAACCGGGAGCGGCAAGGGCCTTAATCTCATCGGCGAGCATGAAGGGCAGCATGTTGACAAACAGAGCCTTATACTGCACGCCCTGGAGACGGCCGCCGCCGGGCATGAAGGGCACGGAGTCGGAGGTGAAATGGTATTCCTGAAGGCGGTTGTCGCTGGCACGGTAGTGGTTTCCGTCAAACCAAGCAGAGAATCCTTGGGTGTTGCCGCCTGATCTGTCAAGCTTCCAGTCAATGAGATACTGATAATCGTCGGCGGGGGTGTACGTGGGGCCGGTCAGGCGCGGCGTGACCCTGTCGGCATCTGTTTCGGACGCTTTTTTAGGGGCGGCCATCTGCCTGAGACGGATGTGATAGTCAACGGGATTTTCGGCAGAAGGGAGCCAGATGCGGTAGTTTAGCGTATCGGCGTAAGAAACAGTATTCTGCAGGGTTGAGACGATGCTGTCGATTACCGCACGACTCTTGTAGGAAGCGAGAGTTTTGGCTCCGGCGGCAAAGGGCATGAGCGTAAGAAGCAGAACGGCTATGGAGAGGATGGCGCGGGGCAGCCGGTCGAAAGTCTTGCGGCCCTTAAGGTAATAGTTGGTGATGATGTTGAAGTCGGAAAGGGGAGCTTCGGCATCGTATTTCCTCAGATCGGCTTCGTCGTATTCACGGCGCATGCGGCGGAAATCGTTGTGAGCCCTGATGATGGCGTTTGCGCTCTTAAACTTGAAGTGTGCCAGAAAGTTGGCCCAGGCTATGGTGTCGAGCAGACGGCGACGGAAGAGAATTTTTCCTCGGGTTTTTACCGGCAGGTTCTTGTGCAGCATCAGCAGATTGTTGCGGAAGTTGAGGTAAGCCTTTCGTGGCGAAGTGGGCGGGAGGCTACCTCCGCCAAGGTGGAAGACCACCGACGAACTGACGCATCTCAGCCTGTAGCCCATGCGTCGGAGGCGCCAGCAGAGGTCGATTTCCTCCATGTGGGCGAAGAATTTGGGGTCGAGGCCGCCGGCTTTGAGATAAATGTCGCGGCGCACCATCAGAGCCGCACCCGAGGCCCAGTGTATGTCGGTGTCGTCGTCATACTGGCCACAATCCTTTTCGCAGGTGTCGAACACTCGACCGCGGCAATAAGGGTAGCCGTTTTTGTCGATGAAACCACCGGCGGCTCCGGCGTATTCAAACATCTCGGGCTCCCTGTAGCTCAGAAGTTTGGGCTGACATCCGGCATAGTCGGGATGCGTTTCCATAAACTCGAGCAAGGGGGCGATCCAGCCTGAGGCGGGCGCGGCGTCGGAGTTGAGGAGCACCACATATTTCGCCTCGATAAGCTCAAGGGCGCGGTTATAGCCCTCGGCGAAACCATAATTGTGGCCGAAGGCGAGGATGCGGACCGTGGGAAATTCACGGCGAAGCACCTCGAGGGAATCGTCGGTACTGCCATTGTCGGCCACAATAAGTTCGGCGAGCTTAGGGTCGGTATTCTTCAGGACCTGAGGAAGATACTCCCTGAGTAGGGTGGCACCGTTCCAGTTGAGCACCACCACGGCCACCGGTACGGAGACCTTTAGAGGGGCCGGGTAATTATTGTCGAAATTTGAATTGATATTATCCGTCATGATTCACAAAAAGCCAGATGGCAAAGGTAATCAAGAAGTTTGAAACAGACAAATAAAAATAGGAACTATACTCTCAGCAGTTTGAGGAGGGCCGGAGGGATGAGCCAGGACATGAGGACGACGGAGAACATGCCTATTAGGGTTACGGTGCCAAGGGAGCGAAGAGCAGGATGGGCAGCAAAAAGCAGTACTCCCATGCCCAAGAAGAGCATTACGGCCGAGATCAATACGCTGCGGCGATAGTCGGGCAGGAGGTCGCGGACATCGGGGTGTCCGGTATATGTTTCACCGGATTTGCCGTGCGCTGTGGCTCTGCGGCGGGAGAGGAGGCCTTCGGTGATGAAGATAGTATAGTCGTCGCCCTGGCCGAAAATGAAGGTCGCAAGGATTATCGTCACCACGTTAAATTCCATACCTGCAAGGCGCATGATACCAAGTATCCATACCCAGGCTATGACCATGGGCATGAAGGCTGTGATGGCTACTCTGAGGCTGCGGAACGATGCCCATAGGAAGGCAAAGACTATGAAGCCGCACATCCAGCCCACGAAGTTGAAATTGTCGGCGAGGCTCTCGCTCAGCGACGACATCATGCCCGCAGGCCTGAATGCCGTAACCGAACCTTCATATTCGGGTGATGAAAATTTGGAGTTTATAGCTGCGGCAAGACTGTCGGCTTTGTCTTCGGGAGGATAAACGTTGACGGCGAGTACATGCCTGTCGCCTCCGATTTTAAGGAGATAAGGCGAGAGAGGGCCTGAAATCAGGGTGGGAAGACTGTCGAGAGGCACGAAAGTGGCCGGGGAGCAGATGCGCCTGGGATAATCGGCGAATGCCGCCGTGTCGAAGCCATATTTTTCGCAGGCCGAAGACAATGCTTCCTGTATGGAGGCTTCATCTTCGGGCGCCAGGCGGTTATGAGCCGAAACACGGCTTTTTCCCGTCGCGGTGCTCACCATTAAAGGCGGCAGAGGGGAGGAGTAATTGGCGCCAATCAATGTATCGGGTCTCAGCTCGAAGAAACGGTCGAGGGCTGCCTGGCGACTCTTGCCGGTCACGGCTATGCACAGCCCCGAATCCTGCGGAGTGGAAATATCAATTCGCGAGAAAATATCCTTTTGCTCGGGCGATTTATAGCTCAGGGCCGAAACGTCGGAGTCAAACCTGAGGTCGAGGCTGAAAAAACCGAAGACGAGTGTGAGCAGAACAATCAGAAGCGCGGTGCTACGGCTCACCCACTTGGGCACAGGCTTTCTGCGGCGGAAATCAAGCTTAGATTCCTTTGATTTTTGCTCTAAAAATGCCGCTTTGCCGGACCCCGGCTTGCCGAGAATGAGGGGCAGAAGGATGATAACGAATATAATGGTGGCGGCGAGCATTACGGCTCCGAAGAGGCCGAGGGTTTTCATTGCCGGCGACTCGAGCAAGACCAGCACAAGGAAGGCCCCGGCGGTTGTGATGTTGCCGGTGAGCAGCGGCGGCACTATTTCGGCGAAAGCCCGGCGACGGTCGGCAGCGCGTCCCAGATGGTCGATTATATGCAGGGGATAGTTTACCGCGATGCCGAAGACCACCGAGGCCATGGCCACGACGATAATAGAGACGGAGTCAAAAGCGAGCGACACTACAGCCATGGCCATGAGCCAGCCCCAGCCGATGGAGACGAGCACGAGCACAATGCGGCGGAAACTGCGGAAAGCCCAGGCGAGCACGCCTATCATGAGCAGAAGGGAGAGGGAGATTAGCAGCAGGCTGTCGGACTTCAGCACCGAGGCATTGTCGGAAGCAATCACGGGTCCTCCTGTCAGCAGTATGCGGGAGCCTGTAAGACCGGAAACCTCATCGGCGCATTTGCGCCATTGAGCGACGAGCCCGGCGTTGCGGCCGCTTTCTCCGGCACCGTAAGGCGAGCGGCCCACGACTATGGCAAATGCTGTGTCGGGGGTGAAGAAATGGCCGTTGACCAGGGAGTAGCTTTCCGACCAGGAGCCGCTCATGGCGAGGGAGGAAAGATAAGGTGTGGAAAAGCCGGGCGGGTCGGCAGTAAAGGTGCCCAATGCCATGCTGGCGCCGGGCATTGTCATGAGGCGGCGGGCGGCGGCAAATCTGCCGTCGATACGATCAGAAATTTCAGAGTCAGGATTATGATAGACGCTGTCGGGCAGAAGCTGGGGCAGTATGGCAATGACTTCATCGAAAACCTCACCGGCCATGTTCATATCCACTGAGGCAAGCACATCGAAGCCATGTTCCATATCTGCCGACCGTGTTTTTTGCAGACTGGAGAGAGAGTCGAGCTTCGCGGCAAGCAAATCGGCCGCAGAACAGGCTTCGTCCACGCCATTGGAGGCATCGATGAGAGCTAAAATGCGGTCGGCGCCGTTTCGGGCCGAGTAAATTTCAAAAGCTCGGGCTTTGGCGTCGTCGCCTCTGAAAAAGTCGCTTATGTCCTCGCTGTACTTACCCTTCAGGGCCACAATAGCGGCGCCTAAGGTGAGCAGGGCGAAAACCGCCAGCATGAGCCGACGGTGACCGGCAACTTTGTCATAAAACCTGAGCCAGAAATTTCTCATTCAATGCTTCAATGTTTTCTGAGGTCGATGAATTTTATGGGTTTGCGGGTGTGAGGCGGAAGGATAATTGCCTGAATGTCCTCGGGAGCGAGCACTTCCACGATGGGAGCCACGCGGATTGTGGAGCGGAAACGGTCTTTGAGATTCTTGACGATGTCGAAAGGTTGTCTCGAGGCCACGCCAACCTTCACCACGACCTCGTCGGTGCCGGCGAAAGAGTCGCGTACCTCCACGGCATAATTTACTACATAGTCGGTATTATCGAGCACATCGTAAATTGCCGGAGGGTAAAGCGTTGTGCCTTTGAGTTTTATCATATTGTTCTTGCGGCCCATGATGGGGGCGAGGCGGTAAGAATTGCGGCCGCAGCGGCAAGGCTCGGTGATTTTGCGGCTGAGGTCGCCGGTGCGGAAGCGTATCAGGGGCATACCTTCTACGCCGAGGGTGGTAACCACCACCTCGCCCGGCTCGCCGTCGGCCACTGGTCTGTTGTCGTCGCCTATTATTTCCACTATGATGAGCTCGGGATGAACATGGCCGCCGCAGCCGTAGGGACATTCTGAGAAGGTCGCGCCCATTTCAGTGGACGAGTAGGTGGCGAAAAGCTCGACGTCCCATTTCTCTTTGATTTTGTGACCGAGGAGGTTGAGACTGAGATCCTGCTCGCGAAGGCCCTCTCCTATGCCTATCACTCTCTTTATCGAGCTGTTGCGGTAGTCGATGCCGTTTTGCTCGGCGTATTCGATGAGACGGAGTATGAACGAAGGCACGCACATCACTGTGTCGGGCCTGATGCGCTCGATGGTGTCCCACTGCAGGCGGGGGATGCCGTTGCCCACCCTTATGATGCCAGCGCCGAGCTTCCTGAGACCGAGGAAGTAGGCCATGCCGGCCATGAAACGCTTGTCGAGAGTGGTCATGATCTGCACAATACTGTCGGAGGTGATGCCTGCGCAGCGGAAAGATTTCTCCTCGTTGAGAGCGAGTCTCTGCAGGTCTTTCTCCGTGCAGCCGAAAGTTACGGGATCTCCCAGTGTGCCGGAGGTGGTTACATAGTCGATGATTTTGTTTTTAGGTACGCAGAGAAAGTCATCGTTGCGGAGCTGTAGGTCGCGCTTTTCGGTGAAAGGAAGGCGCTGAAGGTCGGCTATGGTGCGTATTTCCTCAGGGGGGATGCCTGTGGTGCGGAACATGTCCCTATAGAAGTTTGAATTTTCAGCGGCATAAGCCACGGCGCGGCGAAGGAGCGAATTCTGGAAGTCTTCGATTTCCTGCACCGAAGCAAACTCTATGTCCTGAGGTTGGCGGGTTGAATCTGATGTCATCGGTTAAATAACTTATATAATTTATATAAATTAAATAGTAATCACTTGCCTCATAGTGATTTGAGCGTTTCTCTGAGCCAGGCGATAAAAACGGGAGGCCATGCTGCGGCTTCTTCGGTGGTTTTGGAGGCCGAGACGCCGAACCCGTGTCCGCCCGTGGTGTACTGCACATATTTATGCTTCACACCGGCATGGGTCATTGCCGAGTCAAGTAGCTCAGAGTTGCGGTAATTTACCGTGGGGTCGTCCTTGCAGTTCATGAGGAAAGCGGGCGGCATGTCGGGCCTTATGTGATTTTCGAGCGAAAGAGAGTCGAGCATCTGCTTTCTTGAGGCTGAGCGTTCTCCGAGGAGCCCTCGGCGTGAACGTTTATGGGTCGAGGGATGGGTCATGGAAACCACCGGATAGATGATGGCGAGGAAGTCGGGCTTTAGCGATACGTTTATCTCCTTGCCGTTGGCTGTTAGTGACTTCACGCCTTTCAGGGCGGGAAAATCGGTATCGAAGAAGAGACCCGACATGGTCGCGAGATGACCCCCTGCCGAGAAACCCATCACGCCTATGCGGTGAGGGTCGACATGGAAGCCCGAGGGGTTTGACCTCAGCAGCGAGATGGCTCTCTGTACGTCCTCCATCATGTCGGGATAGCGGTTGCCGCGGTATAGGAAGCGGGTGTGATATATAAAGGCGTTGATACCGGCGGTGCGGTATTTGAGCACGAAAGCGGAGATGCCGTTGTCATTGAGCCACCGCGCCACATTGTGGCCTTCAGTGTCCATCGCGTGCCAGAAATAGCTGCCGCCGGGGCAAATCACCACGCCGGGCGCATTGTCGCCGGCGGGGTAGCAGGTCATTTCCACATTGGCTTTCACGGGGGTTCCGCTCCAGATATTTAGTCTGAATGGCTCTTCGGCTTCCGCCGCGGGGGGATTGGCTATGGCTATGAGCATTGTCATGGTCAGCAGTATGATAGGTTTACTGATTGTCCGGATCAGCCGTGGCCGGAGGCAGCGGACATTTTTCAAAATTCTCATTAATTGCGTTAATTATGGTATTTCGGCCCAGGATGCCTTCGGCCGTGATTATCGAGGTGAGAGGTGTGCCGCAGATGCCGTGGAGGTTGATGTTCTGCCCGGCAAGCAGCAGGTTGCGCACTTTTGTGAAAACCGGAATCTGCGAGAGCATGAGCTTATCACAGTTCTTGCGGTAACCGAAGAGCGCGCCTTCGGGGGTGAGGAAATAGTCGCGTATGGTGAGGGGCGACGCGGCCGTGAGATGATTTATGGCGCCGCGAATGCCAGGCATTGCCTCCTCGAGGCGGCTGAGCACAGCCTCGGTGCGCGAGACTTTCCACTCCTTGTATTCGGCCGGACGTGTGGCATGGGTGGTATCACTCCACTGCGATACTTCCCGCCAGTCCATGATGCAGTGGACAAGCAGGCGCGAGGCATAGCGGCCCTGCTTGGGGTCGGGCGGAGTCATATACATCATGCCTACGGGCCAGCGCGGCGAATCGGCCTGTGACCGCGCCCATATATCCTCGATGCGGTCGATATAGTAGCAGGTGTGGTTGATATACTCTACCATGTCGGGCTTCAGGTCGATGAAGAGGGTGAATGCCGAGACGGAGAGATCGATTTCATCGAGACGGTTTACAAAAGCCTTTGAAAAGGCACCTTTCGGGACCAACGAGGCCGTCTGGCGGGGATGCACCGAGGAGACGAACCAGTCGGCGGTGTATTTCTGCCCGTTGGAGGCGATTACTGCAGTTGCGAGGCGGTTTTCGTCAACCTCTATTCTTTCGGCCTTGACGCCGGTGAGCACTTGGCCGCCGTGGGTTTCTATCACCCGGGTCAGGGCGTCGGCAAGTTGCTGGCTGCCGCCACGGAAGCGCGACGATCCGTTGATATAAAGCACTGAGATGAGGGCGTTGACATAGGCCGGAGTCTCGCCGGGGATGCCGCCGTAAAGAGGGTTGAAATAAGCCAATAGCAGTCTCAGCTCCGGGTCGGTGATATATTTTTCGATAAACTTGTCGGCAGACATTGCAAATTCCTCGCTGTGAGCGGTGAAGGTGCCCTCCGAGGGGAGCATGTTGAAGAGTGGCACCTCGCGGCTCAGGCGGTATAAAGCCTCGATATACGCCTTGATTTCCTGCTCCTGACCGGGAAAATAAGAGATGAGCGAAGCGGTGAAGGCCTCGCGACCGGAGGCCAGGCGGTAAGTGCGGCCCGTTGCGCCCACGGTGATGCTGTCGATGCAGTCGGCGTCGACTTCGGCGATATCGAGTTTTTCCCGGATGCCGAGATATCGGCATATACGGTCGAGGCTGCCTCCGTGGTTGAAGCCGCCGAGGATGTGCATGCCGGTCTCGAAAATCTTGCCGTTGCGTCTGAAACACTGCAGGCCGCCGCCGCAAACGGGGTTCTTTTCCAGCACGGTTATTTTATGTCCGTTTCTGGCAAGAAAGGCACCGGTGAAAAGGCCTCCGATGCCGCCACCGATGATCAGGGTTTCCGCTATGTCTGTGGTTTCGCTCAAAATTCAAATATTAAAAGTTAAAAACTTAATATCCAGATTAATTATGCATTTCGCATTACTCATTACGCATTAGTAATCGGGCTGTTCAGGATGCGTATAATCTCGGGAGTGCCGGTGAGGTGCGAGGCGGTCATCACCGCGCCCACACTCACACCGAGGATGCCGTGAGAATTGACGTTCTGGCCCGTGAGGAAGAGATTGGGGATGCGGGTGCGGTAAGGCACACGTCCGGCGGCTCCGGCATGGATGTCGCGTACAACTCCGTAGAGACTGCCACCCGGAGTGCCGGTATAGCTCTCGAAGGTGGCCGGGGTCGAAGCCTCGCAGTATTCGATATTGCCTCTGAGCACGGGGAAGTCGGCCGTGAGTCGCGAGAGCAGTTTTTCGGCCTTTTCAGCCTTGAAGTTTTCATATTCCTCGCCTCGGTGATGGCGTGGCAGACGGGCCCATTTCTCGGTCTCGGAGCCGTGCATAAACGAAATCACCACTGCCGAGCGGGCATAGCCGCTGTTCAGGGCGTCTTTGTCGGCCTGATGCATGTAGAGATAGCCGCGGGGCCAGTCTTCGGCGGTGTAATTTTCGCAGTCCCAGGGAGATACGTCGGGACTATAGCCGAAATGGTTAGTGGCTTCGTATGGCACCGTGCCTTCCCGGAATATCAGATAGAGGCAGAAACTGCCGGAGGTATTGGGCATCGATTTGATCCTGGAGCGGAAAACCGGCCGCAGAGCTCCGGGCTCAATAAGGTCCATGAGCAGGGCCGGGTGGATGTCACTTATCACATTGTCGGCGGCGATGAATTCGCGGTCGCCGTCTTTGGTGAGTATTTCCACGCCGGTTGCCATGCCGTCGGCGACTTTTACCGAGGTAACCTCTGCCGAAGTGATTACGCGGCCACCCATGCTTTCGATATTTGAGGCAAGCGTTGTGGCTATGATGTCGCTGCCGCCTATTATGCGGAATGAACTGCGGTTGTAGAAATCGGTGATGAAGGCGTGCTGGGCGAAAGGCGTGGCGCCGCGTCGCGGTGCGTGAAGCGGCAGGTCACCCACAAGAGCCTCTCTCAGAATGGAATCGGAGATGGTGCCGGCGATAAAGCCGTCGATCGATACCGACTGATATCGCAGCAGGCTGTCGAGCTTGGACGAAGAGACGTCTGTGGCCGAGAGCATCGAAGCCGAGGCAACTTCCTGTACGGCGTCGTAATATTTTTCAAGGCCTGCGCGCTCGGATGGGAAGCGCGAGGCGAAACCTTCGATGAAGGCCTCGCGGGTGTTTGCCATGCGGAATTCCTCGCCGCGGAGATGTATGGTGTTGTAGGCTTTGCGGTCAAGCTCGGCAAGCGGAATCCTGCCGTTGAGACCTAAAGCGTTCCAGATATGGTAGAGGCTCTGGCCGGGCATCGCGCTGCCTATGAAGTGCATGCCCGTGTCGAATTTCACGCCCTTTCGGCTGAAGCATTGCATGCAGCCGCCGATGATTTTGTGCTTTTCAAGCACTGTCACGCGGTGGCCGGCTCGGGCGAGCAGCAGGCCGGTGACAAGACCCCCGGCTCCGCTTCCTATGATTACTGTATGCTGGTTGGTTGCTGACATTAATTTCAGATTTGGAGGAGAACAGGGTTGAACGAGGAGTAAAGCAGGCGGTCGCGGCTCTGGCGTACTATCACATAAGGCCCGGCATCAATGGTTTCCGGTTCATCTGCCACGATGAGGTTGGTGGGCAGCCCTGATGTTTCTTTCTGAATCTGCGCCCGGCGGCTGTCGGCCTCAAAGGCGTATATCTTCACCTGCGGGTTGAGCAGGGCGAGCATCACGGCCTCGGTGCCTATGCCGGCGTTGAGCACCAATATGTCGGAATCGAGTCTGAGAGCTTTCGGATCGTTTTTCTCTGCCTTTTTGAGATTGAGAAGCGCGCGTTTTGCTTCGCGCCATATTTGGTGTCCGCGCCACACGTATTTGTATCTCACTGTTGCATAGAAGAAATGTGTGTCTTCTTTCTCCTTGGCGATGCTGCGGTAACCCTCTGCGATGAAGCGCCGGTAGGCGGCTCCGGTTTTTACAGCGGGCAGTTCACCGGTCTTTCCGGCACCGTTACGGCCAAGACAGCGGAGGGTTATGGGGTTATGGCGGAAAATGATGTCGGACTTCGACATGAATCTCGCGGCGCCGTGGATGGCAAACGACACTATGTCGAGGTCCATCTCCTCGGCGAGGCGGAATGCGCCCTGACGGAAACGTGCGGTCTCGCCCTCGGGCGACCTCGTGCCCTCCGGGAATATCATCACCGAGTAGCCGCGCTCTATGAGATTCTGCAGCTGCGGTCTTATGGCCTCGAAGCCTCGCGAGGTGGGCAGATATTCGGCCCGACGTATTATCAGGCCGTAAAGCAGGCTGTGCCACTCGCGGTCGTTGGTGAGGAATACGAGCTTCTCCGAGGTGCTGATCATCGCCATGAGGTCGAGATGGCTCTGGTGGTTGCAGATTACTACGGCAGGTTTTGAGAAGTCTTCGCCGGTGGGATTCTCATAGCTGAATTTCGCACCGGGTAATAGCTTTAGTATCAGATGCGTGCCGCGGCGCAACATACGGTGGAAGAAGAGCCGGCTGCGGTCCGAGGGCTTGTGCGATATGAAATAAAGATAGGCGAATGGGGTGAATATCAGCGAGGTATAAAGCCCGAAGAAGAGACCACCGTAGGTCGACCTCAGCAGGCGTCCGAGGGTAAGCGCCGAGTCTCGTTTCTTGCCGTGAAGGCGGGTAAACATTCTTGTCTCGCCGCCTGTAATGCCTCGCCAGGCATTCCTCAGGCCAATCGCGGGCCATCCGTAGCAAAGGGCCAGACCGGTCTGCACGGTGTTGAGCAGGCTTATGCGGCCGAAGTCCTTGAATGGACGGAAATGTGTCACTCGCTCCTCGCGGGGAGGATAGAAGACGTCGATGGGAAGCTGACGTATTTCCTCGCCGCGCCATGCAGCGTTGACGAGGTAGCTCAGTTCGCTTTCATAGCGCGATGTGCCGGGCAGACGGCGGGGACCTCTACCGAGGGGATAGGCGCGGTAGCCTGTCTGTGTGTCGCTCAGCCGGCGGAAGGTGTGGAGGGTGAACCAGAAGTTGCTGAAACGGTTGGCAAATGTGCTCCCGGCGTTGATTTCCTTACCTCGGAGGTCGCGGGCGCCCACAATGTAAGCCTGTGGATGAGCTATGGACTCGCGGATGAAGAGCGGCAGCTCGTCGGGGCGATGCTGACCGTCGGCATCGATGGTTATGGCAGTGCGGAAGCCCTTTTTGCGGGCATAGGCGAAGGCGTGGCTGAGCGCGGCACCCTTGCCTCGGTTGCGTTTCTGCCTCAGCACGGTGATGCGGTCGCCGAAACCGTTGAGCACATCGGGCGTGGAGTCGTCGCTGCCGTCGTCAACGGCTATCACATTGCCGCAATATTTGAGCGCCCCTTCGATTACTGCACCCACGGTGTCGCCATTGTTGTAAACCGGCACGACAACACATATCATGTTGTCGCCGGCCAGTTTCGCGATTATCTTCTCGTTTTCGCTGACAATGTCGTTTCTGGAGGTCATTGATTATATTAGGAAAGGCACTCGGATTGCGTCGCAGTGACGGGTTATATACAAGTCCGGTAGTTGATTGTGATTTTGGCGTAGACATGACCGGCCGAACTTATCACCGACGAGCAGCGGCGTGTATTATCGGCGCCGTCGCTAAGCTGCAGGGCTATTGAAATTTCTCTGACGTCGGTAGGGGCGAGGACGGAAAGAAATTTAGCATTTTTTATGCAAGAAATTTCAATCGGACGTGCTTCCTCTTTTTCGGTGAGGGTCTTTACGGCATCGATAAGCGCGACTCCCGGCACTACGGGAGCGTCAGGGAAATGGCCGCGGAACACGTCGGAATCCTCCCTGAGCGAGAGAGTCCACAGGCAGCAATTGCCTTCTGGAGCCGCGCTCCGGCCTTTTATTTCATATAGATTTCCCAGCAGGCTCATCTTATTTTGCAATTATATTTTACAAATTTAAAAGGGAAAGAAAACAAATCAAAAAGAATCGATACGTCTTCGTTTCGTAATAATCTGCAAATATACACAATTTTTGCGAGCCTGCCAATTTAATACCAATGCGAGGTATTAAAATGCTTAAATATAGTATTCTGGGTTCTTATTTTTCCGATTTAGGGTCTGTTGCGGGCCACACGGATGAGCTTCGTCTCAGTGCGCGAAGCTTCCGCATTTCCGCCCGTATATGCGGTTTCTGCTGCACCTGCTGTCGAAGACCAATAGCTGCCGGCAGTCATCACCTCTCCTCCCAGCCATGCCGGAGCGTTGGCAAATTGATCGACTGCCGGTATATACCATACGATATCCTCGGCTCTTATCAAGGCTGTGGTGGTAGTAAGATTTCCTACTGTTGAGGTATTGAGGTAATATCGGTTCTTTTTAAGGACATCTGTAAGCATCTGACTTTCATTGATAAGATTACCTTCAATCTCCTGGGGTACGTCAGATGGATCCGAAGAGCGTCGCCTGACATATGCTTTGGTGGAAGAGTCATTTATGCGTTTCATTTCTAATAACGCATTCTCAAAGTTGTTGGATAATGCAGTTCCGCCAAGAAGAAATAATTGTCGCGTATTAGTATTGCCATCTATGGTTGACTGTGCATTAGTCCCCAACTGATTCAGTTTCGAGTAATCTATCTCGACATAATTCCTGTATTTAGCAACCACTCTGTATAGTACACATTTTGCATATGCCGAGGCACTATACTGGTTGATAAGCAAGTCTACGTTTGTCTTAATCTGATTCGCAATGTTATGCCAGTCTCCATCATTATAGACGTATACCCGCTTTGCAGTATAATAGAATCCAAATACACCGCTTTGATTGTCATTTATTTGCTCCCAACCGGTATTGCCGTTCCATATCGGGCATAATTGTGTTAGCTTTAATCCGGCTTCAGGGCTGCTTTTGCCGTCAACTTTTATCGTCAGGGTAATCTCGCGTGCGGCATTGCCTGTATTTTCCGGTACAAAGACAGTTATTGGGAAATCGCCTGATCCGCTACATGTTATAGTATTGCTGCCTCGTGCGGAAACATTTGTAATTGTAGTGCCGTTGGTCATTTCTTTATCTGTCCAAAAACCCTGCTTGACAAATTCATTGGTATCGGATGTATGCTGTAGAGTTAAATCGGCATTATCATTTGAGGAAACTGTGACTGTCCAGTTTCTGCCCGATTGTATATTTTCTGCTTTGAGAGTGGTGTTGCAGATAATATAGTGTGCATCGAGGGGAACTGTTTGTTCAATTTCAAAATTGAAATTAGTAACACTCACAGTATAAGTGGTGATAGTGCCCATCGTCCAGTTGGCTGATGGTAGCTGGCGGGTGTAGGTGCGGTCGGTTGTGCCGTCGTTGGCAACCACCGTAAAGGTCACTGGCTGCTCCGATGTGGCTGCCTGCGGAAGGGTCATGAATAGTGTCTCGGTTGTGGGATTGGCCTGCGAGATTGTCTGGTCGGCATTGTCGCTGTAAGTCCATGCGGGACTGTCGGCCGCGAAGTCAAGCGACCCGTTGCGGTGAACGCCCTCAAATTTTACCTCTTTGAGATTCCACCCTGCCGGAATCTCTGAAAATCTCACTCTCACGCCGGTAAGCAAGTGCTTGAATGACAGATCTACGGCCTGATTGTAATTGCCTGCTATGCCCTTGTTTACGGCCATGAGCAGGTCGGTTTGCGCAGAAGCCGTCTGCGGTGCGGTATAGGTTAAAACGGTCGAGGCCTTAGTGGAAGGCAGAACCAGTCCGTCAGGATTGTAAGGGGAGAAGGCGTAGAAATCTACGGTAGCGCCGGCGTCGTCGACCCAGTAGCGGATGTCATCTGACTGGTATATGCCCGAGGAGTTGCGGACATATCTGTCGTTGTTCATCAGCAAAGGTTCGTACCATGAGGCATATGCCACTAATCCGATGTCGGTAATCTGAGAGGGCGAAGTCACAGCTGAGGCGCGTGAGCTTATGCCGGTCATTGGCATAGTCTCGCTTGTGCAGTGCAGAAGTGGAATGTCGGCGTGGGCGGTCATATCGGATGCCAGACTGAAGGTGTCGGTTTCTGTCGCTTCCGTTGGGGAAGCAATGATATGACCTTCAGATGCTCCCCGAGAAAAGGACGCCAGTCCTGAGTCAAAACAAATCTGACGGTCTCCGGTTCCCGGTGTGGCGGTGAAATCATCGTTGGAGCAAGAAGATAGTATAAGGGTCGCAGATGCGATTAAAGTGAGGCCGAAGCGTGTTGTCTGCATTGCAAGGCGTATAAAAAGTTGTGGTAAGATTTAAAATGCGGGCTCTGCCTGCGGGAGGGCCCGCATTTTCAGAAGAGTGTCGGTATTTCGTTTCCTTAATTTCCGAGGTCGATGTCGCCGTCTTCGTCAGTACCCCAGCCTACGACTTCCGTAACTGTGAATTCGATGGGCTTGGCGCCGCCGGGGATGATGTTTTCGGCTGTGATTGTCGCATTCAGCATATAGCTGTTTCCGGGCAGATAATTTTTGGCCGCAATGGTGCCGCTCATTGTACGGACGCTGTAGAGAGCGTCGTTGAGATATACGGTTGCGGTAAACTCGATATTGAGCGCCTGGTTGCCCGGGATGATAAACTTCTTGCCGGATGTGGTGAAGCCGTTCTGTACAAGTTTGTTGTTGTCGGGTACCGTTGCCGTAACGCTGGCTTTGTCTGCTCCCATAGTCCATGCGAGAGCCGAGGGCTCGCCGCCCAGCTCAACCGTGCCGGTTGACGCGATGCCGCTTATTTTGACATCGGAGATTTTGATGGTATAGCCGGTCGAAGTGATGCCGTTGGTGAATTTCAGACCGAGACGCGAGAGCATGTGGTTGAAAGAGAAGGGTACTTTTGTCGTGTTGGTGATTCCCGCATCTGTGGCACGTGAGGCGAAGGCATATACAAGGTCGTTGTCGGCATTTGCTTCGCCTATGTTCATGGAGACTGTTCCGTAACCTTTGAAGTTGTTGACGTCAAGAGGCGTGTCGTGGCTAGCCGGAGCGGTGAACGACCATTTTGGATTCATCACGTTGGAGGAAAGGGCTACAAAGAAAGAGTCCTTGTTGGGTGCCCAGTACTGGGGATTGTCATATCCCCATGCCTGCGAGTCGGTGTTGGGGCGCGATACCGTGATGTTGTTGAAGATTACAGCGTGGTTGGTCGCGGCATTGTTGTCGGTAACACAGCCGAATACACGGAAACGCTCGATGTTTGAGGTCGAGACCTCGCTGCGTGACGATTTGTTTGCCATGGCGTCGAAGCTTATGGCCTTGGTTTTGTCGACCGATGTGATAACCTCATCGTTCGAGCAGCCGGTGAGCGTCATGACGCCTATTGCAACAGCTGCGAGATAATGAAATTTATTCATGTAAATTAATAATTGGTTAAGGTATATACAATAAAATGAATATATCGTATTGAAATAATGTATTACAGTGTGGGAACCATGTGCGAGTGGCAGGTGCTGTATGAATCAGAAATCAATATCCACATCTTCAAACTCTCCCCATTCGTCTACGTCCACATCGAAACCCGAACCGCCCGAACCTCCCTGTCCGGGTGTGATTTTAATGCCGTCGACGGTGATGACTCCCCCGTGTGGCTGCATGCTCATCTGGTCGGTGATATTGAAATGAAAATTGACAATCTTGCCGTTTTTGAGCATCGTTTCGAGTGTGAGGCCGAAATCATGGTCTCCGCGCGAGTATGAAGGATTGGGAAAGTCGGGAATGCCAAACGACCTGACCACCGCCTGGACTCCCCATGGCTCGAGGGTGCAGTCGTAGAGCACGGTTACCGCCTGGTCGGAGGTATGTCCGTTGTGAAGATATACTCCCCGGGCCATTCCCGCCAGCGCTCCGCGGGCCAGCGTCACATAGTCGTAGCCTTCCTTGAAGAGGTAGCGTATTATATATGTGAATACAAGCGGACGCATGGTAAAGCCGAGCTGCTGCGGCTTTGTGTCGCGGTGCTGTGTGTAGCTGTCGATGTAATGGCCGAAGAGCACGTCGGGAGCCGCCACGGTGAGTTCGTCCACACGGCCGCTTCCGGCAGGAAGATATTGGGGGTTGCCGTTGTAGGTGGGACGGTAGCGGCTTCGTGTCGTGGCCGACGCTTCCTTGTAGGAACCCATGTCGTTGAAGACTATGAACTCGGTGTCGTTGTTGTAGAACAGCAGCGAGTTTTCGCCGGGCGGCAGGTAGGTTTCCTCGCCCGTCGCAGGCATGTTGGTTTCAATTATAGTTCCGTCGGTGTTGAAGGCTTTCATGCGCACGCCTTCGGGCACCCCGGGCCTCAGGTCGTCATAGCTGTATACCAGGTTGAGCGACGGCCATTTTGCGGACCAGTCGGTCTTGCCGTCGTATGGCTGTTCCCAGTCGAGCGCATAGTCAATGGCTACTTCCGAGGCATAGCGCTCTTCGCCGTCGAAATATAAATCTTTGTGGTTACAGGATGCCAGGGCGAGCGTCATGGCGGCCGTGGCAAGAGGCAGACGGTATGGAATACCGCCGCATACTGCCGCCTGCATCCTTCTGAAGAAGCGATGTGTCATTTTTTGCCTCCTTTCGCGTTGGTGTTGCCGTGGCCAAGAAGCCATACGAGAGATACCATGGCTCTTGTGGGACCGAACCAGTGACGCCGGTGCGTGCTCTGCCACACATATTTGCCGTCGATGGGACGGTATTCGTAATATGTGCCGCCGAAGTATCCCATTCCTATGGTGAAATCAATGTTGAGACGCGGAGCCACCGGCATAGAGTAGCCGTATTCCAGCCCCACGCCATAGCTGCATTTGTCCCATAACGATCCGCCGGGCTTGCCCGCCATCTGGCCCTTGCCACCGAACTCGAAGTCATAGGTGATGGCCTGGGTGTATATGCCGGCATGGTGGCCGGTGAGAGGCTTGCGCTCGGCGGCGCCTCCGAACCAGTGACGCAGGGCTATCTCCCCGCCGTAGACGCGCCAGTAGCGGTGACGGCGGCTGGTGCTCCACCAGCCGTACATCCAGTCGGCCGCGATGCTCCATCTGCTGCCCAGGTAAAACTCAGCCCCTATATTGGGAACAAGCAGAGCATCGTAAAGCATGTTTGTGCTCAGCGACATATAGAAGGACCTGCGCTCGGGAGCGGTCTGCACGGTTTCCTGAGAAAACGGCCTAGAGAGAGGGTCTTCAATTGCCGTGCCCTTTATTTCTCCAATGGCTTCTTCTGTCTCGCAGGCTGTCTCGGCGACTTTTGCAGAGGCGTTGGCTGTGGCGCAGGACGAGGAAATCACAACGGCCGTTTTTCTAAGGGCGGGGAAGAAGTTGCGGAGCATGTGCTGCCATGCGCTGCCGCCATGGAGCTCCATGAGCCGGTCTTTGCGCGGCGTCGTTTCTCTGCCTTTGCTGTCTGTGGAAAATTCGGGAAGATTGTCTATCGCAGCGATAGCGTCCTCTTTTCCCGGCATATCCGAAGAGACGATCATTGACCTGAGCGATTCCCAGTCGGTCACACGCTGCTCGAGGGAGATGACAGAGTCGGGAAACGCGGTCCTGGACCGCACACAGTTCACGGCCGCCCTGAAGCGCTCGTCTGACAGCCGCCGGTTGAGCTGCAGCGGGCCGTCCGGAGATGAGGAGCCCGTAAACATAATATGCTTCAGCCGCAGCCCGGGAGTGCGGTTTATCGAATCTATAGTGCTTGCTATCGAGGATATTATGCCGGCATTGTCGCCGTAGGACATGTCGACGTCGCTTTTGCTTATCTTGAATCTGATGGTATATTCTGAACGCAATGTATCTCCGGCGGCATGAAAACAGCCGAATACAAGCATTGTAAGCAGTGATAATGATTTGAAAAATGACACGGGACGGGTGTTATTTGATAAGAGGGTATGAAAACAGGAACAAGTTTCAGTTTTCTTTGTCGTTGATTGGCAGTGCAAAGGTAAATAATTCGGATAAAAATACCCCCCCCCTAATGTTAAATTACATTAATTAATATTGCTGAATTGTAATTTTTTTTGAATTCCGGACGGATTTTTAAGAGTATTTATCATATTGCTTCACTTTTTTACTTCACAATCTCCCATGGTACTCTCCGGTTGCTGGCGAAGTTTAACGACTTCGACAGAAATAACAGTCAGAATTCTTATTGCGGTTCATTAAAATTTCTTATGTTGGCATACTTATAATGGGAAATTGCTAAATTTGCAAATTGATTGCATCAGTTCAATACTCTCTATCTGAAATAATATGAAATCCAGTCAGGACAATACCCCGCGCTCCAATAATGAAAACGGCCGCTCCGTCGGCAATGACGGAGCGGATTATAAATATGCCCCCCGTCACGAAGAACCTGTGCCCGGTCATTATCTGGCATACAGGGAGCATCCCGAAAAAAAACATCGCAGAAATAACGGTAAAAAAGGCATCTTTTCAGGCCGCGGCGCACTTTACGGCGACACTCAGGGCAAATCGCCCAAGCGTGTGGCCCGCAACCGCCGCATCATCCGCTGGATGTGGGGCCTGTTTATTTGTCTTGTGGTTTTCTCCGGCCTCTTCTTTTTTATGGCCTATAACGGATGGATAGGCTATATGCCTCCCGTCGAGGAACTAAAGAATCCGCAGGATAAATTCGCAACCGTCATATACTCTGCCGACGGCGAGGAGATAGGCCGCTATTTCCGCAACACGGGCAACCGCGTCTACGCCGATTTCGACGAAATTTCGCCCAACGTAATCAACGCCCTCGTCGCCACGGAGGACGCCCGCTTCTACGACCATTCGGGCATCGACCTCAGGGCCCTCAGCCGCGTGGCATTCAAGACCCTGCTTATGGCCGACCGCAGTTCGGGCGGCGGCTCCACCATCACCCAGCAGCTCGCCAAGCTGCTTTACACCGACCAGAAACAGGGCATGATGGCACGCCTCGTGCAGAAGCCCATCGAGTGGATGATTGCCGTAAAACTCGAGCGTTTCTACTCAAAGGACGAGATCATCAAGATGTATCTCAACCAGTTTGACTTCCTCTACAACGCCGTGGGCATCAAGTCGG
>CAYZFL010000012.1:14640-23488 GCA_964477785.1 uncultured Bacteroides sp. | reverse complement strand
GGACGACAAAAAAGACGCCAACGAAAGCAAGGACATTAAAATCGACTGGGAAGGCATCGAAGACCGCGTGGTAAGACTCACGCCCATGTCGAGCCAGATAGGCGACGGCTTCATCACCTCCGACGGCAAGACCCTCTACTATACCTCGCAGAGCAACGGCAAGCGCCAGCTGTGGAAATCAGACCTCCGCAAGGGCGACCTAAAGATGATAAGCCCGCTTACAAGCGGCGGCTCCTTCGTATCGTCAAAGGACGGCAAGACCTGGTTCCTCCTGGGTTCGAATCCTCAGAAATTCACCCCCGGCAGCGACAAGTTCACACCCATCAGCTACACTGCCACCATGACGCTCGACCCCGCCAAGGAGCGTGAATTCATGTTTGACAACATGGTACGCGAGGAAGCCGAACGCTTCTATACCAAGAACATGCACGGCGTAGACTGGCCCGCAATGACCAAGGCATACCGCAAGTTCCTGCCCCATATCAACAATAACTACGACTTCGCCGAACTGGCAAGTGAAATTTTAGGCGAGCTCAACGTAAGCCACACCGGCGGCCGCTTCTCAGGCTACTTCACCTCGCAGGCCGACCGCACGGCATCGCTGGGTCTCCTCTACGACATGACCTATACCGGCAAAGGCAAGAAAATCGACGAAGTGCTCTCCAAAGGCCCCTTCAACCGCGCCTCCTCTAAGGTAAAGGCCGGCGACATCATAGAAAAAATCAACGGCGAGGAACTCACTCCCGAACATGACCTCACCGCCGCCCTCCTCGACGCAGCAGGCAAGAAGACCCTGGTATCAATTTATAACCCCGCAAGCGGCGAACGCTGGGACGAGGTAGTAAAGCCCATATCGGCAGGCATGCAGAACAGTCTGCTCTATGACCGTTGGATCAAACAGCGCGCAGCCGACGTAGACCGTCTCTCAAACGGCCGTCTGGGCTATGTACACATCCAGTCGATGGGCGACGATTCGTTCCGCAAACTCTACTCCGACGCCCTCGGCAAATATATCGATAAGGACGGACTCATCATCGACATCCGCTGGAACGGCGGCGGCCGTCTGCACGAAGACCTCGAAGTGTTCCTCACCGGCGAGAAATACCTCACCCAGGAAATCCGCGGCATAGAAAGCTGCGTGATGCCTTCGCGCCGCTGGACAAAGCCCTCAATCATGCTCATGTCGGAGGCCTGCTACTCAAACGCACACGGCAGTCCCTGGGTGTACAAGCACCAGAACATAGGCAAGCTCGTGGGTATGCCCGTCCCCGGCACCATGACCTCGGTTAACTGGGTTACCATGCAGGATCCCACTCTGGTTTACGGCATTCCCGTGATAGGCTACCGCACCGCAGAAGGCACCTTCCTTGAGAACTCACAGCTCGAGCCCGACGTGAAAGTGGCAAACGATCCTTCGGTAATCGTTACCGGCGAAGACCAGCAGCTCAAAGCGGCAGTCGACGAGCTTCTCAAAGAAATCGACGCCAAGAAAGCCCGCAAATAATATCAAGAGTGCATAGGTCCGACGCCTATGCCCTCTCTGACAATCTCTGTGAATACAACCATAAAAAGGCAGCCCCGAAATCCGGAGCTGCCTTTAAAGTTATAGATTCCTGATTGTTGCCTCACTTATAAGCCTGGAGGGCGGTGGGAGTGCCTTTGGCGAGGAGCACCATGTTCTGGCCCTGAGAATTGAGCGCCAGCAGGAGCATTGTGGCACTATCGCCCTCTATTACCAGATATTTGGTGATCTTTACGCCGGGCTTGTCGTAAGACTCTTTGGTCACAGTGCCGGGAATCTTGTCAAGAACCTGATTCATGGCCGTGATTGCCGCGGGGGTGTTTACCATAGCCGCCGTGGCTTCTGCGAAATTGCTTTGCCGGGCAGCCGAGGCGGGAAGCTTCTGAACCATCACGTTGGAGAGCTTTTCAATGGCCGCCATGGCATCATCGAGCTCGTTTGCGCGGGCGGTAAAGGCGCTGACCGCCAGAAGGGCGCTGACTGCGAGTATCTTAAGGAGTTTCATAATGGGAAGGGTTTGCTGATTTTTTTTGGAGACGAGGCGGGATTGCGTAAGGCAGGAGATTAGCGGGGCAGGCCGCGCCTGTCCCCTACCGCTGCCCTTATGAGTTATAAAACTCGGTGAAGGCCTTGACTGTGGCGATATGGTCGTCGATGGAGGCCGTTTCGCGGACGGAGTGCATTGCCCAGAGAGCGGCGCCCATATCCACGCCGCGGAGAGGAATCTGTGCGGTGAGGATGTTGCCGAGGGTAGAGCCGCCGGCCACGTCGCTGTGGTTTACGAAATACTGATAGCCCACACCGGCGTTCTCGCAGATGGTACGGAACACGGCTGCCGAGTCGGCGTCAGACATATACTTGCAATTAGCGTTGACCTTGATTACGGGGCCGTCGCCGAGAATAGGTCGGTTTGTGGGATCCTGCTTCTCCACATAGTTTGGATGTACGCCGTGAGCGTTGTCGCCTGAAACCATGAAGGAGTTGGCCACAGCGCGGAAGAAATCCTCGTCGCCGCCGCCGAGACCCGAGACCACGCGGCGGAGAAGGTATTCGAGCACAGGAGAAGCGGCACCCTGCTTTGTGCCGCTGCCGGTCTCCTCGTTGTCGAAGATTGCGAGGACATTGGTCATCAGGGGAGCTTCCTCGGCCCCAAGCATTGCTTCGAGGCCGGCCTCGACCATGCTGAGGTCATCGAGACGTCCCGAGGTGATAAATTCCTCGTGAAGGCCCACGGCGCATGCCTTTGTAGTGTCGTAGAGCGAAAGGTCGAAATCGAGTATTTCGCCGGGCTCCACGCCGAGTGTTTCGGAAATAAGGTCTGGTATAAGATTCTCCCGCTCAAGCTCATTGTGGATGCGGCCTATGACGGGAAGCATGTCTTTCTGTTTGGAAAGGGGATTGCCCTCGTTTACAGCGCGGTTGAAATGAATTGCGAGGTGAGGTATGGTGAGGAGCGGGCGGTCGATTTTCATCAGGTTGCACCGGGGGTGCAGAGGGTCGTCACTCCGGAGCACCACGCGGCCTGCGATGGAGAGGGGACGGTCAAACCAGGTGTAAAGGATGGGGCCGCCGTAAACCTCGGTATTGAGTTTCACCATGTCGCCGGGGGTGTTGATGGCGGGATGGGGCTTGATGCGGAAACCGGGTGAGTCGCTGTGAGCGGCGATGATTTTGAATCCCACGGCGGGCTGTGCGGCGCCTACCACGAAAGCGAAGAGCGCGCTTTGGTTTTGGGTGAAATAATATTTACCTCCGGGAACGAGCTCCCAGGGGTCGCTCTGCTCAAGCATGATGAAGCCGGCGCAGTCGAGACGGTCTTTGAGGCTCTGAACGGCGTAAAAGTTTACGGGCGAGTTGTCAAGAAAATCTTTCAGGCGCTGAAATCCGGCCTGACGGGAATCATTTTTTTCCATGGGATATAGGGATTTTGAGATTTATCGTGATGGTTTTTGGGATTTATCGTGATGGTTTTTGGGATTTATCATGATTAATCGAGATTCAACTTGATTAAACTTGATTGTTAATCAAATCTGGTATCTGATGGCGTTGAGGGGGCGGAGCACATTGCAGAGCGTTGCGCTCCAGTAGCTTTTAAACTCTTCCTTCACAGCCGAAACGGCGGTTTCGACCACTTCCTCAGGCGCATCCCTGACAGTTTCGAGGTAGTTGTAGAGCACCTGGAAGATATCGGAAAGACTTTCGGAGATGCTTGCGGCGATGGGAGTATCGGAATATTTCATGTCCTGCTGAAACACTTCGAGGAAAGTGTCGTCCTCGCCGAGGAGCGAAGCCAGCGAGTCGCGCACGGCATTGTATCGGTCTTCGTCGAGGGCATCGGACAGCGAGCCGAAGGAGAAGTCCTCTTCGGGGAGGTCGGTAGCCGAAATATAAATGCGCGGCAGAAGCCTGAGCATTTCCCTGATGAAATCTTCGGCGCTTTCGGCCTCGGGAGCATTCTCCAGGGCGGCGCAGTATTCGTTGGCAAGTGCCGTGAAAGCCAGTGTATTGGGGGTGAGTGGCATAGAATTCAAAGTTTTATAAATCGTAAAACCTATAGTCAGGTCTACCTTAATAAGACGTCTACGGCGCCGGGAAGTTCAAAATTATTTGCCTTTCTCGGGCTTGTAGAGGCCGAAGTCGGAGATATACTTGGCAACACCGGCGGGTACGAAATAGGTGATTTCACGTCCCTGACGGATGGCGTTTCTCACAAAAGTGCTGGAAATGTTTGCGATAGGTGCTTCCTCGAGGTATTCCATGCCGTCGACGAGCTTGTTTTCCACCGGGAAACCAACGCGGGGATAGACAATGACGCCAAATTCGTCGAGGATACGCTGGTAGTCGCGCCATTTATCGAAAATCGCCCAGTTGTCGCTGCCGATCACGAGCTTGAACTTCTTGCGCGGATAGCGGCGGCCCAGGAGCTCGAGGGTGTTGATGGTGTAATTTGGTTTGGGCATCGAGAGCTCGATATCGCACGACTCTATGCCCCGGGCGCCTTTGAGGGCTATCGAGAGCATGGCTAGGCGCTTGAGATCGGGGATGAGCAGGCTGGAATCTTTAAGAGGGTTGCGGGGCGAGACGGTCATCCACACCGAGTCGACATATCCCCATTGTGTAAGATAGGAGGCGAGCATCACATGCCCCATGTGCACGGGGTTGAACGAACCTCCCAGGAGACCGATAAGCTGCGGTCTGTCAGCTTCTTCTTTCGACATTTCAGTGTGAGATGAAATTGGTTATGATATTGTGGAGATCGGCGGCGGCCGTTTCGAGATTGTCGTTGACGACTATTGTGTCGAAGCGGGGCGCGAACGAGAGCTCGTATTCGGCTTTGCCAATGCGGTCGGCGATGGCTTCCTCGGTTTCGGTGCCTCGGACGCGGAGACGACGCTCCAACTCCCCTCGGCTCGGCGGCTGAATGAAGATAGTGAGGGCGCGGTCGCCGTAAAGTTTCTTAACGTTGAGACCGCCCTTCACGTCTATGTCGAGCACCACGTTTATGCCTGAAGCTATCTTGCGGTCAATCTCGCTTTTGAGAGTGCCGTAGTAACCGCCGGGATATACTTCCTCCCACTCCACGAAACGGTCCTCGTCGATGGCGCGGCGGAATTCATCGGTGGTGAGGAAATGATAGTGTACACCGTCCTGCTCGCCCTCGCGCGGCTTGCGGTTTGTCGCCGAGACCGAGAACTGCAGGTTGAGGTCGCCCCGGTCAAGCAGTTTCTTAATCAGGGTAGACTTGCCGCTGCCCGAGGGGGCTGAAAGTACTATGATTTTGCCTTCCGTGGAAGCCGGGGATTTGCCTTCTGCCATATCACATTACGTTTAAAACCTGTTCTTTAATCTGCTCAAGCTCGTCTTTCATCTTCACCACGAGCTTCTGCATACCGGCATGGTTGCTCTTTGAGCCGAGCGTGTTGATTTCGCGACCAATTTCCTGGGCGATGAAGCCCAGTTTCTTGCCCTGGCCGGGAGCGGGCAGCTCCATTGTTTCTATAAAGTAACGGAGGTGCTGCCCGAGGCGCTGTTTTTCCTCCGAGACGTCGAGTTTTTCAATATAGTAGATCATTTCCTGCTCAAGGCGCCCCTTGTCATAGTCGGCAACGGAGATTTTCGAGAGGCCGTCTTCGATTTTGGCGCGTATCTGAGCCACTCTCTCGCTCTCGAGAGGCTCCACTTCCTTGAGGTACTGAGCGATGCGCTCGATGCGGAGACGGAAGAAAGATTCGAGTCTCTCACCCTCGGCGCGGCGATGCTGCATAAGGCCCTCGACGGCCTCGTCGAGAACTCTTAGCAATGCCTCCTTCTCTTCGTCTGAAACCGTTTTGTCGCCTTCGGGCATCATGCTGTCGGGCAGATGGAGCAGGAGGGAGTGCCAGTCGGAAGGCTCGGGCAACCCGAGTTCCGAACATATTTCTACAATCTGTTCCTTATAAGCCTTAAGGGCCGGGAGGTTAATTTTCGACACGCTACCTTCGGCGGTCTTTTCCACCGAAACGGAGAGGTCGACCTTACCGCGCTCGAGGCGCCGTCCCACACGACCGCGCATCTCAAGTTCTATCTCACGGTAGCATCCGGGCATGCGGGTGCTAAGGTCCATCTGTTTAGAATTCAGCGACTTTATCTCAACTGTGATATGTTTATCGGGCAAATCGGCCGTCGCACGGCCAAACCCTGTCATTGACAGCAACATTGGTTATAGTTTTAGTTTCTTGGTTTTAACTTGCAAATGTAACAATTCAGCGCAATATATCAAAATAAAAATTTCACAGAAATGTCACAGATTTGTGATATTGTCATTTTTATCGAAAAAGTTTGCTCACACGGCATAAAAGACTTAAATTTGTGGCGATAATAACAAACAATATCAAACAAAATAAGAAAAATGATAAGAGGAATACTCTCACTGGCCGGCAAGCCGGGACTTTATAAACTTGTGAGTCAGGGCAAGAATATGCTCATCGTGGAATCGCTGGAAGACGGCAAACGTCGCCCGGCCTACAGCCACGACAAGGTAATATCCCTAGTCGACGTGGCCATCTACACCACCGGCGAAGACATGCCTTTGGCCGATGTTTTTGAAAAAATCAAAGCTGCCACCGATGCAAAACCCGTTGACGTAAAGGCTCTGAAGAGCGATAAGGAAATACGCGACTATTTCCGCGAAGTAATGCCCGATTTCGACGATGACCGCGTATATACCAACGACATAAAGAAAGTGTTCAGCTGGTATAACAAACTGGTCAACGCCGGCATAACCGAGTTTGCAGAACCCGCTCCGGAAGAGGAAGCCAAGGAAGGAAACGCCGAAAAAGCCGAATCTTCAGAAGCCAAAGCTGAATAAAAGCGAAAATTATTTTATTTGATTATATAGAGAAATAAAAGAAGATTAAGATCTCATCAAGGAACAATCTTTCATTCTCCAAATTATGTGAAGCAGGGGGGACTGGCCGCGAGGTTAGTCTCTCTTTTGTTTAAAGCTATTGATTAGCTCGCAAATAATTGCTATATTTGCAGTTTAAAAAGCCTACGGGCAGAGCTTATTTCAGTCTTTGCCCATTAGAGCTAATGATAAAAAACATATTTTCAAGGAATTACAAACCTTAAAAATTTATGAGCAAGACTTTCAAAACCATAATCCTCACATTATTTGCCACTGCGGCAGTGGGCTTCACCCCTCTTCAGGCTGTGGCAAAGGCTCCATCAAAGTCAGGCAATGCCGCCGCACAGGCTCCCGCAACCGAAACCAAAGAAGTGCCCAAACTATTCCCTTACCCCGAGCCTCCCAAGACGATGACCAATCTCTACGACCGCAGCTCGTTCCTCACATATAATTTTTGGGAGAAGTGCAATTTCAGCAACGCCTTCGCCCATCCCGACCAGCTTGCCGAAGCCGTGGGCGACTGGGTGGCCTGTATGCCTTATGCCGCTCCCGACACCGTGAGCATCTCCATCGAGCGAATCATCGAGCGCGTAGGCAAGAAGAGCGACCAGCTCGTCACTTTTGCCGATATGGTCCGCTCAACGGTCTTCACCGACAAGTCGGAATACTACTCCGAATTCATCATGCTCCCCTTCGCAAAGGCCGTGACAGAACATAAAAAGGTGAAAAAGGACGACCGCAAGCGTTTCGAAAACATCGTGACCCGCATTGAGTCGTCACAGGTAGGCAAAATTGCACATCCCATAGAGCTCACATTTGCATCAGACTCTATCCATGCCGCCGTTCCGGCCAAAAATTTGGGCGAGATAGCCACCGACAACCTCTTGCTCTTCTTCTATGAGCCCGACAATATGGACGTGATGATGGCCCGCGCAAGACTTTCGGCCGATCCCACCATCGGGGCTCTGATAGGAGCCGGGAAGCTCGACATACTCGCCATATACCCCGGCGCGCCCGATGAAAAGTGGGCCAAATCAACTCTTGACTTCCCCTCCAACTGGATGGTAGCCGCCTCACCCGAGGCCGATCTCTATTTCGACCGGGAAGATATGCCCACAATTTATTACTTAGGCAAGAACCACGACATACGCGCCCGCAAGGTAAACGTCAACAATATTGTCGACGCTTTCACCATATTGCGCTATCAGAATCTCAGCGAAAAGGACCAGGAGGCAAATGATACCGGTGACGAAAACGCAACAAAACCCGTTGATACACCAGCTGCCGAATAATCTCTCACCGACATGCGCATCGCAGTACTGATATCGGGAGGCGTCGACAGCGCCGTGGCCGTGGACCTGCTCAAAAGCCAGGGCCACGACCTCCATCTTTTCTACATACGCATAGGCCTCGACGACGGCGAAGGCGACTGCTCCGCCGAGGAGGATATTGAAATGTGCCAGTGGATAGCCCGCAAATACAGCCTCCCCTTCGACGTAGTCTCACTCCATCAGGAATACTGGGATAATGTAATGGCCTACGCCCTCGAGACGGTGAAAAAAGGCCTTACCCCCAATCCCGACATCATGTGCAACAAGATGATCAAATTCGGCTTCTTCGAGCAGAGATGGGGGCATGAGTTCGATCTCACGGCCACCGGCCACTATGCCACAACTTTCGAAGAGAACGGCTACAAATGGCTCGGCACGGCAGTCGACCCCGTAAAGGACCAGACCGACTTCCTTGCCCGTATTACCGGGCGGCAGCTCGAGCACCTGATATTTCCCCTCGGTGAACTGCCCAAGGCAGATGTGCGCCGTATTGCCGCCGAGGCGAAACTGCCCAACGCCATGCGTCGCGACTCGCAGGGTATATGTGTCCTGGGCACGATTAACTATAACGACTTTATCCGTCGCCACCTCGGCGACCGCCCCGGCCCG
>CAYZFL010000012.1:0-14630 GCA_964477785.1 uncultured Bacteroides sp. | reverse complement strand
AGTAGACCCTGTCAAAGACCAGACCGATTTTCTATCCCGCATAAGCTATGACCAGCTCCGGCATCTCATCTTTCCTTTAGGCGGAATGCCCAAATCGGAGGTGAGGGCACGCGCCATAGACGCCTCGCTGCCTAATGCCTACCGCAAGGACTCGCAGGGCATCTGTTTCCTTGGCAAAATCAACTACAACGACTTCATACGCCGCCATCTGGGCGAGCGTCCCGGCCCGATAATCGAGCTGGAGACAGGCCGCAAACTCGGCAGCCATCACGGCTTATGGTTCCACACCATAGGCCAGCGCAAGGGCCTGGGCCTCTCCGGCGGCCCCTGGTATGTAGTGCGTAAAAATGTGGCCGACAATGTGATATACGTATCGCAGGGTTTCGGCACCGAGCGTCAGTATGGCAATGTGCTTCCTCTTCAGGAAATGCATTTCATCACCCGCGACATCTGGGGCGATGACTGCCGGGATGTGGAAATCACCTTCAAAAACCGCCACATGCCCGAATTCTTCCCCGGCAAAATCACAAAGACGGCGCCGGGTGACTATGTAATCCAATCGGGCCGTCCGGTTCAGGGCATCGCGCCGGGACAGTTTGCCTCGGTTTACGACAAAGACCACCGCATCTGTCTGGGATCGGGCATCATCACCGGCTGAACCTCCGGCCACTCACCGCGTTATAATTAAATATGCGACCCTTTTTCAGGCAGCTTCAATAGTAAAAAAATATCATAACCGCCAAACCACAGACCCAAGATGGAAGACAGAGTAAAGCTATATGTGCTCGGCATCTCATACAGTCGGCTTCAGAGCGGTGCCTTCGCGCTGATTCTGGCCGAGGAAAACGGTCCGTTCCGCATACCGGTTGTGATAGGCGCGCCCGAGGCACAGGCCATAGCCATGAAAATCGAAGGCGTGCTCCCCTCCCGACCCCTTACCCATGACCTCTTCGTAAGCTTTACCCACGCTTTCGGCGTAAGACTCAGGGAAGTGTTTATCTATAAATTCGAGGATGGAGTGTTCTACTCCGAGCTCACATTCACCGACGGTCAGCGCGAGGTGGTGATAGACTCGCGCACATCCGACGCCATCGCCATAGCCATGCGCACCAAGGCGCCCATCTATACCACGCGGGCCATCATCGACGAGGCCGGATTCATCATCGAAAACGAACACGTGACCGAAACGCACGACACTGTTTCTGAGGACGGCGAGGACTTCCTGCGACGCGACGACGAACACACCAATTTCGAGCCTTCCCTTGAAAAATACAGCATCGAAGAACTCGAGCGCACAATCCGCGAACTTTCGGAGCAGGAAAAATATGAAGAGGCGGCCAAAGCCTCCGAAATACTTAACCGCAAACTCGGCCACAGCTCCACGGAAACCGACGAAAACATAGCCCAGTCGCTTCTCGACTCCATAATCGACGAGATGGGCAAAAATCCCGGCGACGATCAAGATGACACAGCGCCCGACGACGATACCGGCGATGATGCCGGTGACAGGCCGCCCCGCTGACTTCAGACCGCCGACTATATAAATTATATAACTCTCTCTACCTTGAAATTACAGAATTAATATAATCACATTTCATACCCCACAGTATTATGAAAGCTATCAAAAGCCGACTGTCCATAATGTTATTTCTGGAATTTGCAGTCTGGGGCGCATACCTCACCTCTATGGGCTCATTCCTCTTCAACGTCGGTCTCAAGAACGAAATCGGATGGTTTTACGCCGTTCAGGGCATCGTGTCGATATTCATGCCCGCACTCATAGGCATTCTCGCCGACCGCTGGCTTCCCGCCCAGAAGATGCTCAGCCTCTGCCATGTAATAGCTGGCGCATTCATGATAGGAACCGGCTGGTACGCCCTCAATCATGGATCGTCTGTGCCTTTCACAATGCTATTCACGCTTTATACCATCTCGGTGGCCTTCTTCATGCCTACGATAGGCCTATCCAACTCGGTGGCTTACAGCATCATGGACCGCGCCGGTCTCGACACGGTGAAGCACTTCCCGCCTCTCCGCACTCTCGGCACCGTGGGTTTCATAGTATCGATGCTCATCACCAACTTCGCCGGTTTCCAGAACAACTGCTACCAGTTCTTCTCTTCGGGCATATTCAGCTTCCTGCTTGCCATTTACTCGCTTTCGCTTCCCAACTGCCCCATCACCGCCAGGAAGAAAGGAGAGAAGAAAGGCGGCATCGCCGAGGCCCTGGGTCTCAAGGCCTTCAGCCTCTTCAAAGACAAGCAGATGGCCATTTTCTTCATCTTCAGCATGTTGCTCGGCGTTTCGCTGCAGATTACAAACGGCTTTGCCAATCCCTTTATACAGAGCTTCGGCAACGTCGAACCCTATAAGAGCATGAACCTTTGGGCCGTAGACAACGCCAACGCACTCATTTCTCTTTCTCAGATTTCAGAAACCCTCTGCATCCTGCTCATTCCTTTCTTCCTCAAAAGATTCGGCATCAAGGTGGTGATGCTCATGTCGATGCTTGCGTGGGTATTCCGCTTCGGCTTCTTCGGCCTCGGCTCGCCAGCCTTCCCGGGCGTGATTCTCTTCGTTCTCTCGATGATTGTCTACGGTATCGCCTTCGACTTCTTCAATGTATCCGGCTCGCTGTATGTCAATGAGAAGACCGATCCCGGCATCCGCTCTTCGGCACAGGGGCTCTTCATGCTCATGACCAACGGTCTCGGCGCCACCATCGGCGTGCTCAGCGCACAGGCTGTCATCAACCACTTCGTATACAGATACACGACGATAGTCAATGACCAGACTGTCATCACCGACCCCGCGGCCTATATCAACGGATGGCATACCTCATGGTATATCTTCGCCGCTTACGCCCTCGTGGTAGGTGTGCTTTTCTTCTTCTGTTTCAGCAACCCCCGCAAGCAACCGTCCGAAACCGTAATCGAGAAGTCTGAAACCAGCGATGCCGAAGACGCCGGCGGCATGGTGGAGACCTCGAAATAAATTTCTGCCCAAACAGAGAAATGATTCGCTTCTATGCTCCCGACATATTGACTGAAGGCATACTGCCGCAGTCCGACTCCGCCCACTGCAGCCGTGTGCTCCGCCTGCAGCCCGGTGACGCGATAGACTGCGTCGACGGCCGAGGCGCCCTCTACCACTGCCGCATCACGGTCAGCGACTCAAAGAAAACCCGCGTCGCCGTTGAAAGCGAGGAACGTCTGCCGCGCTTTTGGCCGGCACACCTCACAATAGCCGTCGCGCCCACAAAAAACGCCGACCGTATGGAGTGGACTCTCGAAAAGATGACCGAATTCGGCCTTGACCGCTTCGTGCCGGTGCGCTGCGAGCACTCTGAGCGCAAGGACATAAACCGCGAACGGCTCGAAAAAATCGCCGTCTCGGCCATGAAGCAATCGCTCAAAGCCCTTCTGCCCGAGGTTTCCGAGACGGTGAAACTCAAGGACTTCCTCAAGGGCTGCGACGCCGATCAGAAATTTATCTGCTATTGCAGCGACGAGGTTGAGCGTCGCGATCTGCTCAACGAGCTTAAGCCCGGCAAATCAACGGCAGTGCTCATAGGTCCGGAAGGCGATTTCTCGCCCGAAGAGGTGAGAATGGCCATGGAGGCCGGTTTCGTGCCGGTGACTCTCGGCCCGGCCCGGTTGCGCACCGAAACCGCCGCCCTCGACGCCTGCCATTCGTTTCATCTCTTAAACCGTCTGGCAGGTCTTGAGTCTTAATATATAAAGACCGTAAGCTTTTAATTCAAACCGACTATCAGATAACAACATAAAATCAGGCAATGGATTTTTACGAATATATCAAATTCAGAAAAAAACAGAATTTTTTCCTCCTCGCAGGCCCCTGCGTGATTGAAGGCCGCCAGATGGCACTCGACATATCAAAAGAAATAGCCATATTGTGCCGCGAACTCGATATTCCTCTATTTTTCAAAGGATCGTACCGCAAGGCAAACCGCTCGCGCATCGACTCTTTCTCTGGCATAGGCGACATAAAGGCGCTGGAGATACTCAAAGAGGCCGGTGAGGCCGCAGGTGTGCCCGTCGTAACCGACATCCACCTTCCCGAGGAGGCCGCCATGGCCGCCGAGTATGCCGATATGCTACAGATTCCCGCATTCCTATGCCGCCAGACCGACCTGCTCGTCGCAGCCGCTAAAACCGGCAAGCCAGTCAACATCAAAAAAGGCCAGTTTCTCGCTCCCGGATCCATGAAATACGCCGTGGGCAAGGTTAAGGCAGCAAATCCCGACTGCCCGGTAGCGCTCACCGACCGCGGCACAAGCTTCGGTTACGGCGACCTTATCGTCGACTTCCGAGGCATCCCCGAGATGCAGCAGAACGATGTGCCCGTCATTGTCGACGTCACTCATTCGCTCCAGCAGCCTAACACCAGCGGTGGTGTCACCGGCGGACGTCCCGACATGATTTCCACCATCGCAAGAGCCGCCATAGCCACCGGTGCCGACGGTATTTTCCTCGAAACCCATCCCGAACCCGCAAAGGCACTGAGCGATGGCGCCAATATGCTGCGTCTTGACCTTCTCCCTGACCTTCTCCGCGAGCTAACGGCCCTGAGAACCGTCGTAAATACTTTCTGAGCAGGCTCTTTCCCCTCCTTCCTGCGTTTTTTTCCCGGTATAACACAATCATTATTTAATCACAGATGCGCAAGTTTATTAAAACGATACTCACCCTCTCTCTCTTCCTTTCGGCCCTGAGCCTCGGCGCCCAGAAAGGGCTCGACAACCCCGTGACCAAGGCTGTGCTCAAAGTCTACGACGCCACCCTCCAGGCCAATCCCAAAGATTATGTGACGCGTCTGGCGCGTGCCCACGAATACTACAACCACGGCGCCTACAACAAGGCACTCGACGACCTCAACCTCTGCATCGCCCAGACACCCGGCTCAAACCACGGCATGCGTTTCGAGGAAGTGATGCTCCGTGCGAGCATAAGCCGCAAGACCGGTCGCCCGCTCAACGCGCTGCCCGACCTCAACGAGGCCGTCTCGCTAAAGCCGCAGAGCATCCCGGCTCTGGGCCAGCGTGCCGCCGTTAACTTCGAGGCCGGAAACATAGCCGACGCCAAGGCCGACTATCGCCGCATCCTCGCCATCAATCCCCGCAGCGCCGAGGGTCTGCTCGGTCTCGGTTCAGTGGCAATAAAGGAAAACAATCTGGGCATCGCCAATGAGTATCTCGAACAGGCCGTGGCTCTCGACCCCAACAACTCCAATATCTATGTGCGCCGCGCCGAAATCAAAAAAACGATGGGCGACCACAACGGTGCTGTCGACGACATAATCGTAGCCATCTCAAACGACAGCCACAACAACCGCGCCCTCGACGCCCTCGCAAAATATGCCGAGACAAACTATCCCGCCACGGTCGCCGGTCTGTCAAACGCCATAAAACTCGCGCCCGACAACGGTCTCTTCCGCTATCTCCGCGCCGGTATCGCGCTCTCTCATTATAATTATAAGGCCGCTCTCGACGATTACACCTATATTATCAACCACCGGCTCTACGACTATGACGGTCTCTACGGCAATCTCGCCGAATGTCAGTTTGCCATGGGTCAGTATGAGAAAGCCCTCGAAAATGTCGACCGCGCCCTGACCACCATCTACGACCGCGCCGACCTGCAGATACTTCGTTCCAGAATACTCCGGGCCCTCAAACGTTACGACCAGGCCCTCGAGGCCGCCGCAAAGGCCACGGCCGTCGACCGTCAGTCGCCCGAAGCCATTGCCCAGATGGGTCTCTGCTATGTTTCACTCGAAAAATACAAGGAAGCCAACGAGCTTTTCGGCGAGGCCATACTTATCGCCGGTGAAAATCCCCGCTATATGATGCTCCGCGCATGGGTGCTCTGGCAATATCTCAACGAGTCCGCAGGTGCCGAAAACTTCTACAACCGCGTGGCCGATCTCGATCTGCCAAACGACGATATCCGCTCACTCAAAGGATTCGCCCTGCTCTTCTGCGGCAAGAAGTCGGAGGCAATCGCATGGCTTGACAATATTCTCAACTCGGTTGAGGATAACGACGGCTTTATCCACTACCTGGCCGCCTGCTTCTATTGCGCCGAAGATGACATCGACCGCGCACTCGAAGCCGCAAAAGCCTCGATGGAAAAAGGTTACGCCGACGCCTACAACTGGAACGTAAACGACGATGCACGCATCAACGTGGCGCCGCTCCGCAACGACCTGCGCTTCCTCAACCTCCTAAGCCGCTACGCATATCTCTTCGAATAGGATTGTAGGGTTTAAGCCCGGACAAGTCCTCTGACTAATAATATAATTCAGTCGAAATTCACAAAAATGAAAAAAATAATGATATCCGCCCTGACCGTAGCAATGATTGCCACCTCCCTCGGCGCACAGACCACGGAAAAAATAAAATACGGCGACATGAACCACTGGATTACGCGTCCGGTGAAGGAATCAAAAATCATAGGCGGCAAGACAAAGACGCTCTATGAAATCGGCCCCGACGTGACCGTAAAGGAAACCTACGCCTATCACAATCTCGGTGGTTCGCCATGGGCCACAAGCAATGTCTACGCCCATGTCTCAGGTGTCACCAAAGGCTCTACCTCGGTTTTCCCCTTTCAGCGTGGCGAAGGCGATAAGGCCGTTAAGATGTCGACACTTATGGAAAAAGTTAAGGTGCTGGGACTCATCAACATGAGCGTGATGGTCTCAGGCTCGATTTTCCTCGGTAAGATGGTGGAGCCCGTGACCTCAACCTCCGATCCCTTCTCCAAGATGGAAATGGGCATACCCTATACGAAAAGGCCGAAGGCAGTGAAATTTGACTACAAGGTTGACATGCCCAACGTCAACACCCGCGTCAAGGCCACCGGTTTCGGCTCGAAAAAGACACTCCAGGGCCGCGACACCGGCGCAATGTATGTACTGCTCCAGCGCCGCTGGGAAGACGCCCAGGGCAACCTTCACGCCAAACGCGTGGCCACAGGCGGACAGACCTTCGGCCAGAACCAGCCCACCTGGGTCAACGGCCACCAGGTGAAACTCCACTACGGCGACGCCTCTGCCCTCCCACAATATAAATGGCTCGGGCTCAGAAACGGCGCCCAGGCCAATTATGCATATAATTCTAAAGGTAAGCTGGTAAAGGTCATAGAGGAAGGATGGGATGATGCCGATGCCAAGCCCACACACATGCTCATGCTCTTCAGCGCCGGCAACTCAGAACCTTACATTGGTACCGAAGGACTCAATTTCTACGTCGATAACGTGGAACTGGTATTCTAACTTCAAGCTATAATTATGGTAATGACTGACAGGGATGTAAAAGCTGCATCCCTTTATGGTCTCATAGGCAAGCCATTGGGACATTCACGTTCTCCCGAGCTCGTCAACGGCTTCTTTACCGAAAGAGGCATTGACGCGTATTATTCGCTCTATCCCCTCGACGACATATCAGGACTCATGTCCCTTCTGCGTGAAAATCAGTCGATAAAGGGGCTCAATGTCACCATACCATATAAGGAAAAAATAATGCCGCTGCTCGCGTCTCTCACCCCCGAGGCTGAAAAAACCGGTGCTGTAAACTGTATCGCAGTGGAACGCCGGGACGGCGAAATCCTCCTCTACGGCCACAACACCGACATGGAAGGCTTCCACGACGCCCTGCTGAAGGTGATGAATGAGCACGATGTGAAAATTTCTGACCCGTCTGATCAGACTCATGCCCTCGTCCTCGGCACCGGGGGTGCCTCGAAGGCCGTAAAGACCGCCTTGGATTCATTGGGCATACAAGTCACCTTTGTTTCACGCACCGCAAAAGGCGAAAACATTATAAATTACACGGAAATTACTCCTGAAATCATTTCCGGTTCACAAATCATAGTAAATGCTACGCCATTGGGCACATTTCCCGGCATAGAGAGTTATCCTTTAATCGATTATCGAGCCATCACGCCCGGCACCATTGCCTTTGATTTAGTCTACAATCCACCTCTTACACGATTCATGAGCCTCAGCCGCTCACGCGGAGCCATCGTCTCCAACGGCCTCGAAATGCTCCGCCTCCAGGCCCTCGCCTCCCTCAGATTCTGGGGAATAGAAGGCTCTTAATCAAATAGCTTTTCCAGGTCCGGGAAGCTTATGTCGGCGAGGTGTCGGTAAACGCGGTGGGCCTTGTCGGTGAGTTCTTCATAAGGCCGCGAAGTGGCAAGGGCTATGACGCGGGCACCCGACCGGCGTCCGGCCTCGAGTCCAGAGAGGCTGTCCTCGAAAACTATGCACTTTTCAATAGGCATGCCGAGCCTTTCGGCACCGATGAGATAGCCTTGCGGGTCGGGTTTAGAGCGGGTCACATCCTCGTCGCAGACAAGTCCCGGCAAACGCTTTCTGAACTCGGGCAACTGGCTGTAGACGGCCTCCATCTTCTGCCGGTTGCTGCTGGTCACGACAATGCAGGGAATGCCGTAGGCCTTGAGCATCTCCACAAAGGCCGGAGCATCGGGAAACTCACGGTAATTGAAGTGGAGCTCCATGTCGAGAAGCATCTGATAAATCTGCTTTTGTGTCTCGTTGTCTGGAAAATATGTGTTGAAAATACGGTCAAGAGTCGAACCCTTGATGGCGAGCGAGAAATTGCGTACATGTGTGGGATAGAGCTCATCGACCCGGTCCCAGAATTTGGTATATTCGCCTTCGGTGTCCATGAGCACACCGTCGAGGTCGAAAAGAGCGGCAAAAGGTGCGGACATATATTTATAATCGTTTAAAAATCAAGAATTATCGATACCGGACAGTGATCGGAGCCCATCACGTCGGAGTGAATTTCGGCTGACTTCAGTGCATCGGCAATACGCTCGGAGACAAGGAAATAGTCGATACGCCAGCCCACGTTTTTTGCGCGGCCGTTGTAGCGGTAGCTCCACCAGGTATAGGCACCTTCCTTATCGGGAAAAAAACGGCGGAAAGAGTCTACGAAACCTGCGCCGAGCAGGCGGCGGAAGCAGTCGCGCTCTTCGTCGGTAAATCCGGCCGAATGATGGTTGGTCCTGGGATTCTTGAGGTCGATATCCTCGTGGGCCACATTCATGTCGCCGCAGATCACCACCGGCTTTTCGGCGTCGAGGCGTTTGATGTAGTCGAGAAAAGCCGCCTCCCATTCCTGACGGTATGGCAGCCTGGCGAGCTCGTTCTGCGAGTTTGGAGAGTAGACGTTTACGAGGTAAAACTTTCCGCAGTCGAGCGTCACCACACGGCCCTCGTGGTCGTGCACGTCCACGCCAATGCCGGCGGGAAGCACCTTGCAGCGGCGACGTGTGAAAATGACGGTGCCGGAATAGCCCTTGCGGTCGGCGTAATTCCAGTGTGATTTATAGCCGGGGAAGTCGAGCGATATCTGCCCTTCCTGCAGCTTCGTTTCCTGAAGGCATACATAGTCGGCGTCGAAGTCGTTGAATATCTGCTCGAAGCCTTTGCCAACCACGGCCCTCAGGCCGTTGACGTTCCAGGATATGAGTTTGAGTTTCATTATTAATCAGAAGTCTACTGTCAGTTTTATATTAAATTGTCTGCGGGTGAGACAGTTGGGCACGGCATACTGAATGTTGTTGACGTCGGTTACCCAGTAATAGCCCGAGACGTTTGAGATGTCGAAGAGGTTGAAAATGTCGGCCCCCAGCCATACGCTCTTTATATATTTTCGTATGCCGTATGCTTCACGGCCCGGGGCGAGCGGTGTGAGCAGACCATAGCTGAGGCCTATGTCGACGCGCTTGTAGGCCGGGGCTCGGAACCAGCTCTCAGCCCTCGAAGTATGGGGAGCAGTGTGGGTGAGACCGTCGGAGAACACGCCGCGGAGGCTGAATTTCAACATGGGCAGCTTGGGGAAATAGTCGGTGAAGAAGAGGGCGAAAGAATAACGTTGGTCGTTTGGCATCGGCACTTTCTTGCCGTCGAGGTCCATCGATGTGTTCATCAGCGAAAATGAAATCCAGCTGTCGCTGCCCGGCACGAACTGGCCGAAAAGTTTAAGGTCGATGCCGGCGACGTGGCCTTTGGAGGAGTTGCGGCCGGCATATTCCAGCTTGAGGTTGTCGATTTCGTAAGGAATCATGTCGGTGATATGCTTGTAGTAAGCCTCTGCCGAGAGTTTGAAGGGGCGGTCGAATGCCCTGAACACATAGTCCGCGCCAAGAATGGCCTGAAGGCTGCGCTGAGACTTGATATCCTTGTTCAATGTCACCGTGGTGTTGCCCATGGCATCGGTGGTGGCGAGCTTAAACTCCTTGTAGAAAGGCGACTGGTAATACATGCCTCCGGCGAGGCGGAACGACCAGTTGCGGAACTTTTCGGGGATGAAACCGACGCTCACCCTGGGGCTGATAAGAAATTCATTGTTGAAGTCCCAGTAGCTGCCACGTATGCCTGCAAGTATGTTAAAATACCCGGCCTTGGTGTCGATACGCCAGTTGTCCTGCACGAAACCGGCGAAACGGTTACTACCTAAGTTGTTGTCGGAAAACATGTTGTAGATCACCTTGAGGGCGTCGGGGTCGTTTGGGAGCGAGAAACCGGCCGAGTCGCGCATCTCCCATTCGCGGCTGCGGTCGCGGATATTGTCGTGACGGAAGGATACGCCATATGAGAAATTATGGTGACTGATGCCTGTTGCGCCCTGGAGGCCGAGAGTCATCACCGTGGCCTTGAAGCGGTTGCGTGCGTGCTCGAGGTAGCGGCCCACGCCCAGCTCTCCGCCTATACCACCCTCGCCCGATGTGCCGGCCTGGTCGTGCCAGTAGTCGCCCGAAATATCATAGGTCACCAGCTCGTTGGTGAGGAAGCCCGAGGCAAGGAGAGTGAACTCGTTGGCCTTGTTGGGCTTGTAGTTGAGGGTAAAGGCCCCGAAGAAGGTCTCGAAACGGTCTTTTTCCTTGCCGTCGAAGTAGACTTTAAACTGCTTGACGTTTTCCGAGGTGCCGAAGTTGGTTGTGCGGCTCTCAGGTATGAATTTGTAGTTGTTTATGGCGATGTTGCCGAGCACCGAGGCCTTCCATTTGTCGGAGATGCGCACGCCCATCGAGGTCTGATAGTCGAAATAGCGCGGGTCATACTCGCCCTTGTCCTCCATGGAACTCAGCAGCGAGCTGTTAGACTTGTATCTGAGGCCGTGGAGCATCGAGAAACGCTTTGACGAGGCTCCCACGGCGAGGCTTCCGCCCATGAGACTTCCCGAGACCGAACCCTCGAATTTCTGCGGCTCGCGGTAGGTGATGTCGAGCACCGACGACATTTTGTCGCCGTACTGAGCCCCGTAACCGCCCGACGAGAAGCCCACCGAACCTGCGAGGTCAGGGTTGATTATCGACAGACCTTCCTGCGCACCCGAGGTAATGAGCTGCGGGCGGTAAACCTCAACGCCGTTGATGTAGACCGAGTTCTCGTCGAATGCGCCTCCGCGTACCGAATATTGCGCCGACAGCTCATTGGAGGAATTCACGCCCGGCATGGTTGTGAGCAGGGTCTCCACACCTCCGGCGCCCACCGAGGGGGTGAGCCTTACGTTGTCGATATTGATTTTCTGAACTGCTCCGGTTTGTTTCTGTATGTCTGTGACCGTCACCTGACCGAGGTCATAGGTCTTGGGCAGGAGCTTGACGTTGAGCGTCACCTCGCCTTTCGCACCCACGAGTCGGCGTTTCGATTCCTCGTAGCCAATGCATGAGAAGACCACGCGGATGGTGTCAGCCTCGGGCACGGTGAGGGTATAGCGTCCCTCGAGGTCGGAGCTTGCGCCGTAACGGGTGCCCTGAACCTTGATGGAGGCGAACTCGAGCGGCTCGTTGTTCTCGTCGGTGATTTTTCCGGTAATCTTCACCGAGGCGCGCAACGGCATCGCCATCGACGCCATCACCAGCAGCAGGAGACTTATTTTCAGAAGATTGGATTTGAATATTTTTGAGGCTGAAATGTTCATATTTCTTATGACTGACAGTTAAATAACGCGCAGAGCCATAAAAAATTGTATGATTTCAACCACCGAAGTTGTCGTAATGGATGTTTTCGGGAGGCACGCCGAGCGAGTCGAGCATCTTGTTGACGGCGGCGCTCATCGGACCGGGTCCGCACATGTAATACTCTATATCCTCGGGATCCTCATGATTCTTGAGATATGTGTCATAGATAACCTGATGCACGAATCCCGGTGTGTATTTCACGCCCGTCTTGTCTGCGGCCGGGTCGGGACGGTCGAGTGCCAGATGGAAGTGAAAGTTGGGGAATTCCTTCTCAAGTTTCAGGAAATCATCAAGATAGAACACTTCGTTCAAGGCCCTTGCGCCATAGAAATAGTTCATTACGCGGTCGGTGGTGTGCAGCGTCTTTGTCATGTGCATTATCTGCGAGCGGAGGGGAGCCATGCCGGCGCCCCCGCCTATCCACATCATCTCTTTCTTGGAGTCGAATATGGGGTGGAAGTCTCCGTAGGGGCCCGACATCAGCACTTTGTCGCCCGGTTTAAGCGAGAATATGTAACTCGACGCTATACCAGTTGGCACGTCCTGGAAGCCGACCTGGGGCTTGGGCTTGAAGGGTGGTGTGGCGATGCGCACCGTGAGCATTATGCGGTCGCCTTCGGCAGGATAGTTGGCCATCGAATAAGCCCTCACGGTTGTCTCCTTGTTGACGCTCTTAAGGGTGAAGAGCCCGAATTTCTCCCACGCCGGCAGATATTCCTCGCCAATCGACGCCTTATCTATGTCCTTGTCATAGTCCATGGAGTATGGCGGAATCTTTATCTGAGCGAAGGAGCCGGGGATGAAGTCGAGGTGCTCGCCCGGGGGCAGCGCAACGATAAATTCCTTGATGAAGGAAGCCACGTTTTTGTTTGATATCACGGTGCACTCCCATTCCCTGATGCTGAGCACCGAGTCAGGCACTTTAATCGAGAGGTCTTCCTTCACCTTCACCTGGCAACCGAGCCTCCAATGGTCCTTAATCTGCTTACGGGTGAAATGTACGGTTTCGGTGGGTAGAATTTCGCCGCCGCCTTTGAGCACCTGCACCTTGCACTGGCCGCAACTGCCTTTGCCACCACAGGCCGACGGCAGGAATATATTGTTGTTGGCCAGAGTGGTAAGCAACGAGTTACCCGACTCGGTCTCGACCTCTTTGTCTTTGTTGATGGTGATTTTTACCTTTCCCGTCTTAACCAGAAAATGCTTGCCCACGAGCAGGATGATGACCAGCACAAGTGTCACGGCAAGGAAAAATCCGGTTCCGGCCAGGATTGTCTCCCAGCGAAGGGTGGCGGCGGCAACGGTCGCCGGCAGTAATGTTAGTATATTGACTGTCATGGCCTTTTCAGATTTTAATACCGAGGAAGCTCATGAAGGCGATGCCCATCAGAGCCGTTATTATAAATGTAATGCCCACGCCGCGCAGGGGTTTGGGTATGTTGGAATATCTCTGCAGACGCTCGCGTATGGCGGCTATGGCCACGATGGCCAGCAACCAGCCGAGGCCCCATCCCGCTCCGGCGCATACTGCCGTGAAGCCCGTGGGGAAAGCCCTCTGCTGCATGAAGAGCGAACCGCCCAGTATCGCGCAGTTCACGGCTATCAGCGGCAGGAAAAGGCCCAATGAGGCATAGAGCGAAGGCGAATATTTCTCGACGGCCATCTCCACAAGCTGTGTCATCGACGCTATCACCGCGATAAACACGATGAGAGAGAGGAAGGAGAGATCTACGGCCTTGAAGCTTTCGCCCATCCATGCCAGAGCGCCCGGCGAGAGCACGTATCTGTTGAGATAATAGTTGACCGGCAATGTGATGACAAGCATGAATGTCACCGCAACGCCAAGCCCCAGCGCCGTCTTTACATTTTTGCTCACCGCCAGGAACGAGCACATTCCCAGAAAGTAGGCAAATACCATATTGTCGATGAATATCGACCTTATGAATATATTTAGATTTTCCATATCTTTTATTTCGTGGAAATTATTTTTTTGGGCCGAGGTTATTTCAACGTGATTTCAGCCCTGTTTTCATTTGTTTGACGCTCAGGAGTTTTCCTGCAGGTCTTTATTGCGTGCGCGGTGTATCCAGATGATGCACGCCACCACGATGAGAGCCATCGGCGGGAGTATCATCAGGCCGTTGTTGACATATCCGGCCTGGTAGAACGAATCAGGCACCACCTGATAGCCGAGCAGTGTGCCGCTTCCTAAGAGTTCGCGGAAAAAGGCCACTATGGCGAGTATCATAGCGTAGCCAAGGCCGTTGCCCACACCGTCGAGGAAGGAAGGCCATGGCCTGTTGCCCATCGCAAAGGCCTCCAGACGGCCCATAAGTATGCAGTTGGTGATTATAAGGCCAATGAACACCGAGAGCTGTTTGCTCACATCGTAGGCGTAGGCCTGCAGGAACTGACTCACTATCACCACGATGCCGGCCACTACGACAAGCTGCACGATGATGCGGATGTTGACCGGTATGGTTTTGCGCAACAGTGAGATTATGACGTTTGAGAACGCGAGCACCACTATCACCGACAGGCCCATCACCAGCGCGGGCTCGAGCTTGGCGGTTACCGCGAGTACCGAGCAGATACCCAGTATCTGCA
>CAYZFL010000011.1:0-24124 GCA_964477785.1 uncultured Bacteroides sp. | reverse complement strand
TGCTGAAAATCAACTTCATCGACCTTGCCACCAAGATTATGATGGGCCTCGACCCCGAGAAACCTCACAAAAACGCCTTCGACCTCGACTATGTGGGCATCAAGGCGTCGCAGTTCTCCTTCTCGCGTCTTCAGGGCGCAGACCCGGTATTGGGCGTCGACATGTCGTCGACCGGCGAGGTGGGCTGCCTGGGCGACAACACATCGGAAGCCATACTCAAGGCCATGCTCGCAGTGGGCAACAAAATACCCAAAAAGGCGGTGCTACTCTCGACCGGTTCGGCCAAATCTAAGACCGACATGCTCTCTGCCGCAAGGCGTCTGCATCAGGCAGGACTCACCATCTACGCCACCTCGGGCACCTGCGCTTTCCTCAACGACAATGGCATACCGGCGATACGCGTCTACTGGCCATCACAGCCCGAGATGCAGCCGCAGGCCCTCGAGCTTCTGCACCAGCGCACCATCGACTTTGTGGTAAACATACCCAAAAACCTCACCAGCACCGAGTTGAGCAACGGCTACAAGATACGTCGCGCAGCCATAGACCTCAACATACCGCTGATGACCAACGCGCGCCTGGCTTCGGCCTTCATCACCGCTTTCACCACGCTTAAGCCGGAAGATATCGAAATCCGCGCCTGGAACGAGTATTGATTCACCATCCAGAATAAAAACATCGACAACGTCCGGCCGGCGGTTAAACAATCCGCAGCCGGACGATGTCTATTTAATGACAAATCATTTACTGACTAAAAAGGAAAAGACTATGACCGAAAAGGATCATGAAAACTTATATCTGAGGCCATTCGAGGGCGTGCATGGAACCGCCCCCTTCTCAAAACTCACCACCCCCGACGTAATGCCTGCCATAGAAGCCGGCATCGCAAAGGCCAAAGCCGAAATCAAGGCCATCACCGACAACCGGGAGCCCTCAACATTCCAGAACACCATAGTTGCTCTTGAGCGGAGCGGCGCTGACCTTGACCGCGTGCTCAGCGTGTTTTTCGCCCTGCTCTCCGCCGAAGCAGACGACGAGATGATGGAAATCTCGATTGAAGCCTCGGCGAAACTCAGCGATTATTCCACCTCGATAATCCTCGACCACGGCCTGTGGAAACGCATCAAGGAGGCTAAAACCAATACCGACGAAGACTCGCTCACTCCGGAGCAGAAGATGCTGATAGAGAAAACATACGAGTCATTCGCCCTGTCAGGCGCTGACCTTGAGGGCGAGGACCGTGAAACATACAAAAAACTTACAGCCGAGCTCTCGGAGCTAACCACCCGTTTCGGTCAGAACGTGCTTAAGGAGCTGAATACATACGAGATATGGCTCGATGAAGCGCAGGTCGAAGGCATACCCGAAATCACCCTTGCCGCCGCAAAGGAGAAAGCCGAGGCACGCAAGTCCGAAGAACGTAAAGGCACATACCTTTTCGGACTCGACCAGCCGTCGTATATGTCGGTGATGCGCTATGCCCGCGACCGCGAAGTCAGGGAGAAGTTCAACCGTCTCTATACCTCGCGAAACACCACGGGCGAATACTCAAACATGGAGGTGATAGTGCGCATAGCCGAGCTGCGCCACGAACTTGCCGCGCTCTTGGGATCCGATACCTTTGCGCGTCAGCATCTTAAAGAGACCATGGCCAAGACTCCCGAGGCAGTCTATGACCTTCTCGACCGTCTCCGCGAGGCATATACTCCGGCAATGAAAAAAGAAATGGCCGAGCTTACGGCCTTCGCCCGCGAGACTGAAGGCGAGGATTTCGAGCTTATGCCCTGGGATTACAGCTATTACGCCAACAAACTCAAATCGGCCCGCTACAGCTATGACGAAGAGGCATTCAGGCCCTATTTCGAGCTTGGCAATGTGATAAAGGGAGTGTTCGGCCTGGCAACGAGGCTCTACGGCCTCCGTTTTGAGGAAATTCCGGCGATAGAGGTTTATCATCCTGACGTAAAGGCTTTTGAAGTGAAAGACGACAAGGGCGAATACCTGGGTGTGCTCTATACCGACTTCTTCCCGCGTGCCGGCAAACAGCCCGGAGCATGGATGACCAATTTCAAGGAGCAGTGGCGCGACGACGAATGCCGGGACTCGCGGCCTCATGTGTCGATTGTGATGAACTTCACCAAACCCACAGCGGGCAACCCTTCGCTGCTCACACCGGGCGAAGTGGAGACATTCCTGCATGAATTCGGCCACGCTCTGCACGGCTTGCTCGCCAGCGGCGTTTATAAATCGCTGAGCGGCACCAATGTATACCGCGACTTTGTGGAACTGCCGTCGCAGTTTAACGAAAACTTCCTCACCGAAAAGGAATTTCTCGACACCTTCGCTCGGCATTATCAGACCGGCGAAGCATTGCCCGAAAGCCTGCTGCAGAGCTTCATAGCCTCGTCGCGCTACGGCGCGGCCTACGCTTGTCTGCGTCAGCTCTCATTCGGCTATCTCGACATGGCATGGCATACCACTACTGAAAAGGTAGTAGATGCCGTGGCCTTTGAGCGTGAGGCAGTTAAATCGGTATCAATGTTCCCTGAAATCGAGGGCTCAATGGTATCGCCACAGTTCAGCCATATCTTTGCAGGCGGTTACGCAGCGGGCTATTACAGCTATAAATGGGCGGAAGTGCTTGATGCCGATGCCTTTGCAGCCTTTAAGGAGAAAGGCATATTCGACCCGGCGACAGCCGAAAGTTTCAAGACCAATATACTGATGAAAGGCGGATCGGAAGACCCCGCCGAGCTTTACCGCCGGTTTCGCGGCCGCGACCCCGAAATAGCCGCCCTCCTGGCAAGAGACGGAATTAAGCCTTCAGCAGAGCGTAATGGGTTGACAGTATAAAAGTATTACCTTTGAAAAACAAAAGTGCTTTTGTAGACTTTTTGTCGCTCCTATTAGCACTCTAAAAAAAGGTAAAGTCGAGGTTATCACTTAGTCGGGTAGCCTCGCTTCTTTTTTCATAACATTGCATCTTGCGCTGTCATGCGGGAGTCGAGGAGAGATTTTTCTTCGTCGCTGAGCAGGGACGCCGGAAGGATGAGGCTGTCGGTCACGGGGCGTCCTACACGCAGTATGTAGCTCTGCCTCTGCATCGAGATTTCCCTGACATCATCCCACGATATATCGCCGACCGGAAGTTTATAGCCTTCGGCCGGCGTCATTTTTATGCCTTCGGGGCTTAGGTGCACGGTCTTTGGCGTGAGATTTACGGTCGACCACTTTGATCCGAGACATTTAAGCACAGACATCAGCACTGCCATGGGCATGATGATAAAAATGAGCATAAGCCCTATGACAGAGGCTCTTATATCAGTGAATATCCCGGCGACAATCAGCAGAAAGCCGGGTATGGCGATAAGCCACAGCCTGAGCATGAGTATGCGGCTGTAGATTTTTATAATATCCTTCGAGAGGCAGGATATATTTATCGGTTCAAGCGGTTCGATCATGAGTGGACGGTAAAGGTTGTGCTTTGATTCTGCAAAGTTAATTATTCCGCGTCAAGAGCAAGGGTTTCTGGCATGATTTTTGCCTCTAAAATAAAGGAATTTTCATTATCTTTGCAAAGGCAAGGGGTGAAACAATATCTCTCCCCTGCCGTTTATCCTCTATGAATCTCAAGGAAATACTGAATTTTAGGTCAGAGACCGAAAAAACTATACGCGAAGGGCGAATGCTCGACGCCCTCACGGCCATGATCGCCGCCTCGGAGCCATCGATGCTTTGGGAACTGAGCGACACACTCAAGACCCTGCGCCAGCACTACGGCTATATGCTGCGCTATTTTCTCGACGGCGTGAGCGACCCGGGGCGTGCAGTGATGCGCACGGAGCTTAAAGAACAGACGCTCCGAGCCCTCGACATGCTCACACGCAGCCTATTGAGCAAGGAGGCCCCCACCCTGTATTTCAATTCGTTGCGCATCATCGACCGCCTGCCCGAGCTTAAATCGCTGCCAGCGTTGCTCAACCGCTACCGCAATCTCGGCACCGGCGAGGAGAACATCTTCGCCACGGCCATGCAAGGCGGAGGCATAAGCGACGAAAACAACGAATCAAAGCGCGAACAGCTTGAAAAAGACATATTTCTGCGTATCTGGACGCTCTTTCCGCTCAGCGACGCCGACACCGACGCCCTCGAGGGCTTCCTGCTCGACGACGTAATACCCGACAGCATCAAGATGCTCATCGTAAGCGCTCTGTGGCTCGGAGGCATGCAATATTTCGACACTCCGCGTCTCAAGCTCCTCACCGACCTTTATCTATACACCGAAAGCGACGAGCTGAAGGCCAGGACGGTGATATCGCTCATACTCTTGCTTTGGAAACACCGCGACCGCTCGATAGGCCGCGACCTGGAGTCGAAAATCTCGATGCTCGGAGACAACTCAGAGTGGAACAACCACGTGCGCGAGGCCTTCATCGAACTTATCCGCACATCGGGCACACAGGCGCTGGTAGAGTCGGTGCAAAACGACATAATGAGCAAAATCACGCCCGACACCATCAACAATCTGAGGAATTTCAAACCTGACAAAGCATCGTCCGCCCCCGAGGACGCGCTCTTCAACCCCGAATGGGAGAAACTGCTAAAAGACAGCGACATACGCAGGTCTATGGAAGAATTGGGCGAAATACAGGAAGATGGCGGCGATGTGTTTATGGCCGCGTTCTCGAGGCTCAAACAGTTCCCATTCTTCAACGACATATCAAACTGGTTTCTGCCATTCGGACCGGAACATTCATCGTTCCGCAGTCTCAGCGCAACGCATCCAGAGGTGGCCGACACCATCGCCACTATGCCTTTCCTCTGCGACAGCGACAAATATTCCACAATGCTCACATTAGGCATGATGCCCGAGGACAATCTGAAGATGATAACTTCGGGGCTGGGCATGGCCGCGCAATACAACAATGAGAACAAGCCTCTAAACCCCGAGGCGCAGCGCATGAAGTCGCTGTTAAACCTCTATGCAAAAAATCTTTACCGCTTTCACACGCTTTTCAGGCGCAAGGGCGAGTTTGCCAATCCCTTCGACGGCCACGGCATCTGCCTCACCGAGGTAGGCGTGCTCTCGCCTGTTTTCGCCGACCCCGTGACCGCAGCCGGAATCGCCGAATTTTACCTGAAGATAAAATGCTGGGAGGATGCGCTTAAAGTATTCGAACTCGTTGACCGCCAAAGCGAACCCGACGCCGCGAGATACCAGAAGATGGGTCTCTGCTGCGAAAAAGTCGGACGCCCGGCAGAGGCCGTAGACTATTACGAGCGGGCCGACCTGCTCGATGCCGGAAGTCTGTGGAATCTGCGCCGCATGGTGGAGTGTCTGCTCGCCACCGGCAAGACGCGCCGCGCAATACCTCATCTCGAAAGACTCCTGGCCGAGAATCCCGATGACCGTCAACTCATTATGATGCTCATAAGAGCATATCTCGACAACGATAATACGGAAAAGGCTATGCCGCTTATCGAGAAGACCGACTATCTCTATCCCGACGAAGAGAAACTGCCGGCGCTTAAGGCCCGCGCCTATATGCTCTCGGGCAGACTCAAAGAGGCCGTCGACTGCTATAATATGATATTCGAGAGCGGCACGGCGGAGACCGACAAACTGCTCGACGCCGGCTGCTCACTATGGGCTCTTGGCAAGACCGGTCACGCCGCCGAGATTTTCCGATCGGTGGTAAAACGCACGGGAGTCGAAGCCTTCGCGCTGCTTATCAGGGAAAGAGCCGAACTGCTGTCGCGCCTCGGGGTCGCAACAGACGACATACCGCTGATGATCGACGCAATGGAATTGGAATAGCGGATTAGGCGCGGTCCGGGAAACGGGTCAGGCGCGGCCTGACTCCTACCTCATCAGAGGCCACAAGGCGGTTGAGGCGGGGCATGAACCCTACCTCAGAGGACTCCGAATTTGAATTATAAACCTATTAAAAATAAAAGATCTATGGTATTACAAAGACTTCAGTCACTTTTGCTGTTTTTAGCCTTCGCGCTTATGATCGTATTCTGCTTTGTGCCCTTCTGTCAGGGAACTGCCTACTCTATAGGCCTCGGACGAGGCATAAGCGTGAGCGAATGTCCCACCCTGCTCGGGCTCGGCATAGCTTCGGCAGTGCTTTTGTTCGTCACTATCTTCCTCTTCAAGAATCTTAAGGCGCAGAAATCAGCCCTTATAATCGACATGGTGCTGACCGCCGTTACAGCCATTATGACCGTATTTAGCGCTCAGACCGACTTCACCGAAGTTGTCTGGTATGGCGCCTTTGCCCTGGCAGTGATAGCTTTGGTGCTTGAAATCATCGCCCTTACGCGAATCAACCATGACGAACGCCTCCTGCGCGAATCAAGCCGACTGAGATAAAAGTTTGCCTTTGAGGTATTTGGCCGTATAGCCTTTGCCAGAGACAACAATCTGCTCGGGAGTGCCTGTTGCTACGATTTCGCCGCCGGCCTCGCCGCCCTCGGGACCAATGTCGATTATATGATCGGCGCATTTCATCACCTCGGGGTTATGCTCGATCACCACTAAGGTATGACCCTTTGCCAAGAGGCGGTCAAACGACTTGAGCAACACCGCGATATCATGGAAATGAAGGCCGGTGGTGGGTTCGTCGAAAATAAACATTGTGGGCGCCGACTGCTCGATGGCGAGGTAATACGCCAGCTTGACACGCTGGTTCTCGCCACCAGAGAGCGAAGAGGACGACTGCCCGAGCTTTATGTAGCCAAGGCCCACGTCCATAAGCGGCTGCAGGCGTTTTACTATGCGCTTTTCAGTATTGCCCGTGCCCTGGGAGAAAAACTCGATTGCGTTTTCCACCGTGAGGTCAAGCACGTCGGTGATATTCTTGTCGCGGTACATCACCTGAAGGATATCGGGCTTGAAACGCTTGCCGTGGCAGGCCTCGCACTCCATGGTCACATCGGCCATAAACTGCATTTCGATAGTTATGGTGCCTTCGCCCTTGCATTCCTCACAGCGACCGCCCTCGGTGTTGAAGGAGAAATAGGCCGGCGTGAAGCCCATTTGGCGCGCGAGAGGCTGCTCTGAAAAGAGCTGACGTATCTCATCGTAGGCCTTGAGATAGGTGGCGGGATTTGATCGCGAGGATCGGCCGATGGGATTCTGGTCGACAAACTCCACATTTTCAATTCTTTTCACATCTCCCGAGAAACCGGCGAAACGGCCGGGAGCATCACCCGATAGCTCGAGCTCACGGCTGAGGCCGCGATAGAGAATATCGCGGACAAGCGTGGATTTGCCGCTGCCGCTCACGCCAGTAACCACGGTCATAACCCCGAGGGGGAAATCTACGTCGATGTTCTTGAGATTATGCTCTGCAGCTCCACGGACTGTGATTTTCGACGACCATTTGCGCCGCATGGTGGGAGCCGGTACGGGTATTTGCTCCTCGCCCGAGAGATAACGCATTGTATGCGAGCGTGATGCACCGGCAATAGCATCAGGAGCGCCAGTGTAGACAATCTCGCCTCCGAGACGCCCGGCATCGGGACCGACGTCGACAATCATATCAGCCGCACGCATTATTTCCTCGTCATGCTCCACCACAATCACTGTGTTGCCTATGTCGCGAAGACGCTTCAGCACGTGAATGAGGCGGTCGGTGTCACGGGGATGGAGGCCTACCGAAGGTTCGTCGAGGATATATACCGAGCCTACCAGGCTGCTGCCCAGCGAAGTTGCGAGGTTGATGCGCTGACTTTCGCCCCCCGAGAGGGTGTTTGAGGGGCGCAAGAGAGTGAGATAGTCGAGACCCACCTCGCAGAGGAATTTCAGACGCGACCTTATCTCCTTGAGCAGACGCTCGGCGATTTTCGCGTCTCGCTCGCCAAGGCTCAGTTCTTCAAACCATTTCAGCAGTTTGGCCGCGGGCATTGCCGTGAGCTCGCCTATGTTCTTGCCGCCTACCTTTATATATGCCGTTTCGGGCCTGAGGCGCGTGCCGTGGCATACGGGACATTCGCGGTAGCCCATATAGCGCGAAAGCATCACGCGGTATTGAATTTTCATGCGCTGGGTGTCGACCCAGCTGAAGAATCGGTCGATTGATATGGAACCGTTGCGGCCGTGCCAGAGATAGTCCTTCTCCTCCTGAGTGAGCTTTTCGTAAGCCCGGTGCACTGGGAATCCGACGGCTGCTGCGTTGGCAATGAAATCGTCCTTCCACCTCGACATCGAAGGGCTACGCCAGGGTGCGACAGCCCCCTGATATACAGAGAGACTGTGATCGGGAATCACCAGGTCGGGGTCGATGCCCCGGCTTCGCGACATACCCTCACAGGCCGGACAGGCGCCATAAGGGTTGTTGAAGTTAAAGAGCTGCTCATCAGGCTCAAGGAAGCTAACGCCGTTTTCCTCAAAACGTTTGGAGAAGTCAAATATGGCCGGTTTGTCGCCGCCGTCCCATACAAGGAGCGAGAGCTCTTCATGGCCCTCGAAGAAAGCTGTTTCGGCCGATTCGGCAAGGCGCGAAAGCTCGTCGCCCTCATGATTTACGGCCAGGCGGTCGACAAGAAGCATGGGAAGAGGCTTGAGTTTCGCGGCTTTTTCCACCTCCTGAGCTTCCGAGAGGTCGAAAAATTCGCCTTCGGCGCTTACCAGACGGGAGAAACCCTCTTTGCCAAAGATTTCAAACTGCTGGGCGGCGGTTCGGCCTTCGGGAAGGGTAACGGGCGCGGCAAGGGCGATACGGGTGCCGTCGGGATATTCGAGGGCCTTTGCGATTACGTCCTCGACGTTGTGTTTCTTCACCTCCATGCCTGTTGTGGGCGAATAGGTACGGCCTATGCGGCCGAAAAGCATACGCAGATAGTCGTATATTTCGGTCGAGGTACCCACGGTGGAGCGCGGGTTGCGGGCCACGGTTTTCTGCTCTATGGCGATAGCGGGTGGCAGGCCCTTGATGAAGTCGCAATCGGGCTTCTTGAGCTTGCCCATAAACTGGCGGGCGTAGGCCGAAAGACTCTCGACATAGCGCCGGCGGCCTTCGGCATAAAGTGTATCGAAGGCGAGCGACGACTTGCCCGAGCCCGAGAGGCCCGTGATTACAATCAGACGGTTGCGGGGTATGCGCAGGTCAATGTTCTTGAGGTTGTTGACCCTCGCGCCCTTTACGTCAATATATAGTTGCCGGGGTTCCGGCGATGTATTATTTGTTGTTTCTTTCATATTCAAATTCTTTGAGATGCACTCTGGCCGAGAATAATCGATATCTCAATTTTTCGCAATTTCAGAGCACAATGAGCGTCAGGGCCATTACGGCCATACCTGTTACCACTCCGGCGATACCCCAGTGATGGAAGCCGTATCTCTCCGCACCGGGCAAAAGCTCGTCGAAGGAGATATAGACCATAATGCCGGCTACTGATGCGAGACACCAGGCGTTGACGGCCGGTGACCACAGCGGCAAGAGCACAAGTAGCCCCGCTATGGCGCCTACGGGTTCCGCAAGACCCGAAAGAAGGCTGTATTTCAATGCCTTGCGCCGATTGCCCGTGGAATGGTAAACCGGCACTGCCACGGCCATTCCTTCCGGTATGTTGTGCAAAGCTATTGCTATTACTATAGGCACGGCTATCGACCCGGTTTCATCAAGACACGACACCAGAGTAGCCATGCCTTCGGGGAAATTGTGGATGCCGATAGCCAGCATGAGCATTGTGCCGGTGCGTTTCAGGTGGTGATTGTCGCTTTGCTCGAGTTCGGCCAAAGTATGCGCCTCATGTGGGTTTTCGTCTTCAGGCACAAGCTTGTCGATAAGAGCTATCAGGCCTATTCCAAGGAAAAAAGCGAGCACTCCGAATCCTTTGCCTGCTGTTTCACTTCCATATACTTCAGTGAAGTCAGAGAAGGCCTGAGGCAGCATCTCCATAAACGAGATGTAAATCATCACTCCGGCAGAGAGACCCATTGCCAGCGAGAGCAGACGGCGGTCTGTCCTGGGGGCGAAAAAAGCCACTACGGCTCCCAGGCCCGTGCTCAGACCTGCAAGCGCCGTAAGACCTATGGCCATGAATATGGTGCTCCAGCTGTACTCCATTAATACTCAGTAAAACTATTAATTAAAACAAATCCGGCCTATAAAAGATTTCAGGATGCGAGTTCGTCTCTTTGCCACCGGGAATATTCTCAGGGCTGCTTTCTGCCTGAGGTAAGCATTCAACATGCCGGATTCGCGGCAGTGGGCCTGCAAAATCCGGCATGTAATACTTTAAGAGTTCATGAAAAAGCTCTGTTTTCCATGACTTTTATATTAACGCGATTATTTCTTAAATATTGTGGTGACGGATTTCACCGCTCCGAAGAAGCATGCGGCCTTTATGGTAACGCCCTCGGCCACTTCCACGGGGCCTTCATAGAGGGCGGAATTGACATCGGGCCTGGTGCCGTCGAGGGTATAGCGAATCTGTGCGCCCTGATAGGGAGCGTTCATCACCACCTTGCCGTTCTCGGCCTTTACGCCCGGCTGAAGCACGCGGAAGTTGATGTTCTTTTCCTGCCACTGGGGTATTTCCTGATTCTCTACCATGTAGACGAAAGCGCCGTCGGTGATGGTGGAATCGGCGTTCCATCCTCTTTCGGCGAGGGCGAGCATCTTGGGGAAGAGCGAGTATTCCTGACCGGCGGCGTTCTGGATTGTCTCGGCCCAGAGCTGCCCCGAAACGCCTATCACATTCGCCTTATCATCGGGCATTGTCTTTGCCAGTTTGTCGCGTGTACCGGAAAGGGCCTTGAAATCATCTACATAACCGCCCCAGTTGAGACCTCTTTCCTCGGGATGGGGAGTGGCCATCATGTCGAGGTAGAAGTAGTCTACGTTGCATATCAGCGCCGGATAGCCGCGACGAAGGGCCTGACGGATTTCCGACTCGGGCTTGTCGCTGTAGTTGTGCCAGCAATTGATGAAGTAAGTGTTGGGAGCCACGGCATTGTCGTATGCCTCGGAGTGACCGTTGCCAATTTCAGACCATCCGGCTATCTTGAGGTTCTTGCTCAGCAGATAGTCGTTGACTTTCTTCACGAAGTAGGCATGCACTTCCTTTTCGCTCTTCATTTTGTTATTCTTCATGAGTTTCTTCACGGCAGGACTGCCTCCCCATGCGTTGCGGGGCACCTCGTCGCCGCCAATGTGTATGGCTGGTAGTTCAACGCCGGCCTCGCGGTACATGGCTTCGATTTCGGCTATCACCTTCGCCATGAATTTATAGGGCCCGTCGAGAGCGGGATTCATCACGTTGTCGTGATATGCCTGAGCCGAAGTATAACGCGAGGTATCACCCTTCTCCACAAGTACATAAGAGTCATCTCCGGCATATTTGGCGCGGTGGTTCATGGCCTTGATGGCTGCGCGGGCATGGCCCGGCGATTCTATCTCGGTTACGACCGTAATGCCTTTTGAATCGGCATATTTCAAAAAATCGATAAACTCCCTGCGGGTGAAATATCCGTTTGAAGTAAGTCCCTGAGCATCGGGATTGCCGTTGCCCCGGTAGGTCTGGGCCAGGAACTGATCGTCGTCCTTCGTATAGCCCTTGCGCGAGCCCACGGTTGTGAGCTCGGGCAGCCCGGGAATCTCCAGACGCCATGCCTCGTCATCGGCAAGATGGAACTGCAGACGGTTGAGACCGTAACGGCTCATCTGGTCGACGATGCGACGCATCTGCACGGGGTTCTGATAGTTTCGGGAAATGTCGATCATCGCGCCGCGATAGCCATAGTCGGGGTAGTCCACCACCTTGGCCTGCGGAAGGCTGGAGTTCTGTTTAATCCGGTGTACAAGGCGGAGGGCGCGGTCATACATCACAGGATTGTCGCCCACAAGCACATCTATGCTTTTATCATCGGCCACCAGTTTGAGTGTGTCGCCGAGTTCGGGCAATACGCCTATATAAACCGACAATTTCGTTGCATCGACGGTCTTGCCGTTGAATCTCACATCCTTGAGCGTGGGGAGCATGGCATACTGAGCGATAGCTGTTGAGGCAAAAGCCGCAGCCTCACGTGCAAGACGCTCGTTGAGTTCATATAGTTCCGGGCCCTTGGGCATGTCGTCGCGGTCGGGAGTCGACCACTGGGCCGGGAAGTCGGTTATGCCAAGGTTGACATATTCAACGTCGAAAGGCTTGCCTGTTGCGTCGAGGCCGTGTACGCCGTCAGGGCTGTAGCAGATGGCCCTCATCGTGCCGCGGGTGCGGATATCGATATTGATTGTGTCCCTGCCCTTCTGATCGGCGGGGACAGTCACTTCATAATAGCCGGGAATGATTTCGCCGAGCGTGGCGCCGGGTGTCACCATGTTCATGCCGCGGGCAAACTGATTGAAGCAGAATTTATCGATATCGGTGTTGCCGGTAACGATAAACCGCTGGGTATATGTACCCTTGTCCGGTCCTTCGGTCACGTTGCCGAGGCTTGTCCACTCGATTTTAGTCACTGGAGCTTTCTTTGCCGAGACACTTAATCCCGACATGGCCACAAGCCCGGCGGCAATCACAAGAGCCGTTTTCAAGCTATTTGATTTCATAGATATTGGAGGTTGGTAAAAAAATTCAACTAAAATTCGGCCGGTCCATACCGCGCCAACCGATTATCATGCAAAGATAATGAAATTTCACCGTATAACCTCAAACAGCCACATTAAGAGCACCAGATCAACGATAAAATCTGCTGAGGGAGCTGATTTATTTCTCGATTTCCGGGGCAATAGCAAAGATGTGCTGCCATAGGTCAAGGTACTGCGGCGTCATGGCAATGTCGCGGCGCCCCATCACGGCTGTCGCCGTTCGCTGCCAGGCAGCGAAGCCCAACGGCATGAAACCGGCCGCGCCTCCGTCCTGAAACGATTTCACGAAGTTGCGGGGGAATCCGGGGCCGTGCAGGTTGCAGGCCACGCCCACCATCGTGGCGGTGTTGAGCATCATGCCCACGCCCACCTTGGTATGGTCGCCGAGTATAAGACCGCAGAACTGCAGACCCGTGCGGCGGAAATGGCCCGAGCCATAGTCCCAGAGCTTGATGGGCGTATAGTCGTTTTTGAGATTCGAGGCGTTTGCTCCGGCTCCTATGTTGCACCACTCGCCCACCACGGCGTTACCCAGATAGCCTTCGTGAGCCTTGTTTGAAAATCCCTGGAAGACAGTGTCGTCGACCTCCCCGCCCACTTTGCAGCGCGGGCCGAGGGTCACGCCGTCATAAAGTCTTGCGGACATCATCACCTGCGACCCGGAGCATACGGCCACCGGTCCGCGCAGCACGGCGTTTTCCATCACCCTCGTGTAGGGACCGATATAAACCGGACCCTCCGAGGCATTTATCACGCAGGCGCATAGCCGCGCCGAGGGATGAATCTTTATGTTCTCCGCCGGACCGATTATCCTCACATCAGGGCCGAACTCAGGCACAGGCATGGGGTCTATGAGCCCGAAATCATGGACTATGCGCTGCGGATTGTTGAGAAATATGTCGTAAGGATAAGCTATGCGCTTTACTTCGGAATCGATTTTCACGACCTCGCCGTCACCCGTGCCTTTGACAGCCAGTATATTGCCCCCGACATCCTCGATGCGGGCGCCTGGCCGCAGAGCCTTCACAAACGATGCCAGGGCGGCGGTGGGAAGCACCGACGAGTCGACTTTTACAGTTTCCTCGTCGGCATCGCCCGCATAAGGCCATACGCCGCGCAGATACTCCTCCGAGTCATAGTATATTTCTGACTCATCCGCGCCGAGCAGTTTCCGCCAACATTCGCCAATGGTGAAAATGCCGCAGCGAAGGCCGCCAACGGGGCGGCTGTAAGTGAGCGGCAAGAGCTGTCGCCATATATCGTGACTGTCTTTGAGTATGATTTTCATCATAAAAATATATTTTATGCCGTTTAATTGGCTGAATTTTTAAACTTTTTCTCCTGAAGTCTTATTATTTTCTACAAATTTATTAAATTTGCGAGAGAAACGCAAATTACCATGGAATTTACCGCCACATCGATACCTGGAGTCTGGATCATCAGGGCTGTTAACCACGGCGACAGCCGCGGCTATTTTCGCGAAGTTTTCAAAAAAGAAGAGTTTGAGTCGATAGTCGGAAAGGTCGATTTCCTACAGTCAAACGAGTCGCAGTCGGCATACGGCGTATTGCGCGGGCTCCACTTCCAGAAAGGCGCGTTCTCGCAGGCAAAACTTGTGAGGGTATCACGCGGGCGTGTTCTCGATATAGCCGTCGACCTCCGAAAGGGTTCGGCTACACGTGGCAAATATGTGGCGGTGGAGCTCTCGCAAGAGAATGCCTGCCAGCTCTTCGTGCCAAAAGGTTTCGCCCACGGCTTCGTGGTGCTCAGCGACGAGGCCCAGTTTCAGTATATGGTCGACGCGCCTTATGCGCCTCAGGCCGAAGCTACCCTCAGATACGACGACCCCGACATTGCTGTCGAATGGCCTTTGGCTGCCGAAGTCCTGAAATTATCGGAGAAAGACCTCCGCGGCATTTCATTCCACGAAATTCCCGAGGATATTTTCGACTGAATATCAAGGTTTTAATCACCACCTCCTCTACCTCAATCCTACCTTAAATCAACATTTCTCCATCTGATCCCCCCCTACCTTAAATTTCTCTTTTTATATCACATTAAACTATCCTCACAATGAATCCTAACGAACCCGCAGCACGCAAGGCGTTTCCCCTCTTCGACGCTCTAAGTCCGAAAGCCCTCATGCTCATTTACTTTATCACCGCATGCGGCATCCAGTTTTTCTACTGGGTGCTTCCCATGTGGAAATTAGGCTGGAGCGGCGGAATCATGGGACTCAAGGGCGCTTTCAGTTTCGACGGAGCACCCGTAACGGCCCTGTTCTCCATGCTTATGACCGCCGCCATCGCAGTGGCCATAGTGTTTGCCTTCACAAAAAAACAGATTGTATGGTGGCTTCCCACCGCCGCATTCGGCTCGCTCACGGTTGCCCTGGCCGGCATGCCCTACTTCCCCATCACTTTCCTCGGCTACCTTCTGTGGTTCATCTGCGCCTCATGGGCCGCATTCGCCTTCCTGGCTCGCGACCGCGAAGTTAAGCTCTGATTTCTATTCCAATATAAATAAATCCAAGAAAAGGAGCGGACCCGCGCAAGGGGTGCCGCTCCTTTCAATGTCTTATGAGGCTTGCTATTATATAAATATATTTAAGTTATATAATTTATTTGATTCCCGTTTCACTCCATCAGCATCTTCATCACGGGCAGCAGATTGCGGGCATATACCGTGAAGCCGAGGTCAGTGAAATGGGCGTTGTCGACTGTTCCTTCCACACAATCGCCGAGCACGTCCTTTCCCTCGAAATAGTAGAGATTTTGGTCGCCGGTGGCTTTCAGCGAGTCATAGATGCCGCGGAGGGTCTCGTTTTTCTTCGTTATGGTTTCGAGCATCTCGTTGTTAAACCTCATCGATGGGAATATCGCGCTTTCAACCAGGAGGATAGGTACCTTGGGATGTGCCTTGCGGATAATGCCCACGAAGTTTGCCAGACGCTCTTCGAGCATTTTGGAGGTGCAGTTGGGGAGAGCATCGAGCACCACCAGCGAAGGATCTGAGGCAGCAATCATGCGGGCGATTTCGGGGTCAAGGCGTGCGTTGCCGCTGAAGCCGAGGTTAACCACCTCGCGGTCGAGCTCGCGGCCAAGTATCGAAGTATGCACCATGCCCGGACGACTCGCGCAGCCTCCCTGAAGTATCGATGTGCCGTACATTATCACGGGTTTCCCGGCACGTGGGCTGTCGAGCTTCGGCATTACCACCTGCGCCGCAGAGTCAACTCCTATATAGATAGAGTCGACCCCGTCGTAAAGCGGCAGATAGAGCATATACTCGCGCATCTTGGGAGTCATGTCGGTCATCATCATCGTAGTGGTATTGTGGCGGAAAAACGACGGACGCGCCGAGCTCAATGTAGTCCACTTGCCGTTTTCAAGTGTGTAGAGGTCGAGACCGCGTATGCCGGCCGCCGTCATGTGGTTCATATCAAATTTGTTGAGCGACTTCCATTTGGCGCCTATGGCCGATGCGTCGGAGGCGAAGCGGATATACATTCCGGCTGTGTTCTTGCCGAGAGCATAGAGGTCGGGGCGCACCTGTGTGCAGAGCGAGTCGGGCAGACGCACATAGGCTATCGAATCGCTTTTGGCGAGCGTACCGTAGACCGGGAAACCCTTCATGGGTATCCATTTTAGCTCGCTTGTCTTAATGGCGGCGACACTCATTGATGCCGTGATAGCCAAAACTGCCGCAAGAGCAATCTTAAAAGTCTTTTTCATTATTTTTCCTTTTTTAAAATCTATATAATCAACTGCTGATCAACTATTATCCCTAAAGCATTTGCGCACCATTCGGGCCACAATCAGGAAGTTGAATATGGTAATGGCCGCAATGGCTATAACACCCGATATGAGGGAGGGCCATAGGGAATCTCCGCAGATGTCAAGACTGCTCATGAGTCCGCTCCACCAGGTCGACAAGAGCCACACAGTAAGCATCGAAAGTGCCAAAACCGCAAGATTCACAATCCCGATAATCTTGAAATAATATCTCGATATCGACATGGGGCTGAAACCTAAGGTCATGAGCTGGTGAATTTTGAGCTTGTTTTTCTGTATAAGCAGGAACACGCTCAGCAGCAGGATGATAATAGCTAAAATCGAGATTATCGCGCCTATGCCGGCGATGATGGCCGTGATTACGGTGAGGAAAAACGACGCTTTGCCCGACTCGATATTGTTGCCTGCGGCTTCATAGCGGTGATCCTCAAGGTATTGCTCCACCTTGGGATCTCCGGCCGAGGTAGTGGCTATGATGAGTCTCGCAGGGCCCTGTGCCACATGCCCGCCGGTCTTTACCGGAGTGGAATAGCGGTTGTTGGCCCAGGTGAGGAATTTCTCCGGCACGGATATGGTGTTGAGCCGGTCGGAGAAGCCCACGATGCGTGCCGGGAACACTTCCTTGTGACCGTTACCCGACATTATAAGGCTCAGCGGCGCCGATTTCACCATTTCGTCGCTGAGCTGAGGCAGTCCGCGGCTGGGCGCGAAACCGAAATTGTAGAGCGCAAGATAGTCGCGCTGGATTATCACAGGAACCGGTGCTTTGGAATAGTCTGATATGGCAGTGGTATCATAGTCCCAGCCTTCGGGTTTGCGGTCGATGAATTCGTCGGGCACCGATTCGAGAAACATTGCTGAAGATATGCCCGAACCGCCGAAACTCACGGCACCCTCCACCGAGAAATCAGCCGAATTGAAGCTGCCGGTCTTTCTTGCCCAGGGCTGCGAGGCTATGTCGTCGAGTTCCTGAGGCGTGAAGCGGCTCTTGTCGCCGCCTATGGCCGAGAGGCTGCTGAGCCGCTTGGTGATGATGAGGTAATCGTCGGAGAGATACGACGAGCCGTCTTCGCCCGATCGGTCCATCGCCGGAGCAAGATCGCTGTGAAGCTGCACGGCGCAGAGTATTATGGACAGGCCTATGAAATTGGCCACAAGATAGGCTATGGTCTGGCCCTTGCTTACGTTGCGTATGAGGAGTTTTGAAAGTGTTGACATATTTCTGATTCTTAGCTGAACCTGTGGTAGGGGTCACGCCGCGCCTGACCCGCGTATCTTCAAAGTCTTACCGTTGTCATTTCACTGAGGCTTAGGCGGTTGCCCACCGATGTGATTATCGCGCCGGCGCCGTTTGCCTTTACCTCGCGGTCGATGAGGGCGGCGGCGCGGGCATTATTGATTTCATCGAGATGGCTCACCGGCTCGTCGGCTAAAAGAAAGTCGAAAGGCTGGCACAATGCCCTTACCAGCGCAACCCTCTGTTGCTGACCTATCGACAGAAGACGTGCCGGGCTGTCGGCCTTCCAGGCTATGTCCATAGCTTCGAGCATTTCCATGATTTGCTCCTGAGTTTTGTGATTGGTGAGCCGGTTTTTGAGCATGATGTTTTCCATCACCGTAATTTCCGGAAAGAGGCCCGACTCCTGAGGCAGATAGGCCAACGCCGTGCGGCGCAGCGAGCACCACCCGTTGATATCGAGCCGGCGCGAGTCCTCGCCGTCGAAGAATATCTCTCCGCGATAGTCGGTTCGCAAGCCGAATATAAACGAGCAGAGCGATGATTTGCCGGTGCCGGAAGGGGCTTCGACCATATATCGCCCGCCACGGCGGAAAATCAGCTCCGAGGCCCATACCTCGGAGCTATGCATCGCTTCGCGGTTCTCCTCGTTGTCAAACACCTGAGGCACTACGCCGCGAAGCTCTATTTTTTCGATATGTTTCATCTATTTGGCAAGCCGCCGACATCATTTGAGCGGCTTTTGCTGATGGTTTTGATTTATATTTCTTCTACTACTTCCTCTTCAATCACTGCCTCTGCCGGGCCGGAACCGGCGTTCATATAGTAGCTTACGTCGTATTTGCCGGCATTTTTAAAAAGTTTGGCGACCCAGTCGAGGATATTACCTGCGAGGCAGCCTTCGGTGGCTGAGAGTCTGAGTTTGAAATTCATGCCGTCGGGCATCAGAGCGTATACTGCCTCGAGGTCCCAGTCAAGCATCAGCGTCTTGCCCAGGGGCGAGTCTACGGGGATGACTGCGGCGGCATAGAAGGTGGTGTTTGGCGTGATGCCTTGTTCATATCCGGTAGCGCTGCCCTTGCTGTTGTAGCTTGCAGAGGCCATATTGCCGTTGGTGCCGAAATCAAATTTCAGATCCTTCAATTCCCGACCCATGCTCATCGAATATACACTTTCCGTACCTTCAAATACCATAGCGGGACCGTAATCGATGCCGTAGCTTGCATACATTTCCCTTGTGCGCTGTTCATCCTGCTCTATGAGGGCGCGGAAGAGTGATGTGGCGTCATTGGCCTGCCGGGGAGTGTCGAAGTAAACGTCGAGAACTCCGCACCATGTGTTGGGAGCGAGGTTCATGGGGTTGGCGCCTTCCTTGCGGCCGAAACCCATGGCTGCCGATCTGAAGCCTTTGAGGGTCGACATGATTTTATTGCAGGTAGCCTCGTCGTAGCTGTAGCTGAGAGCCTTTTTGAAATTTTCCTCTACAACGGGATTGTCGACAACACCCGAAGGCATCGATCCGGCCATTACTATCTGTGAGCTCTTGGGCAGATTCTTCAGCTCGCTCCCGTTAAGGATATTGAGCTTTACTTCTTCGGTGAAGTTGGTCTTCTTGCCGTCTTTGTCGTAAGGATTTGCCTGGATGGTGAGCTCGTTGCCGTCAATCTCCAGGTTGCCGGCGATGAAGCGGGCGTTTCCGCTCACCAGAGGCACGTTATATACGGCAGTGTAATTCGCGGTCTTGTCGTCGAGAAGTATATCCTTCTTCCAGTCGGCTATGGGATGGTTCTCGGCAGAACTCTTTATCTTGTCGAGCTTGCGGGCGGCCTCCTTGGTATCTTTGGCATAAACCATATAGGCCATCTTGCCGCTGATGAGATAAACGGGATTGTCGAAACTCGACTCACGGCCTACGACAACATAGTCGCCGATCTGCTCGACCTCGCTGTCCTGATATATGTCCTTGAGTGATTTGAGAAGCGCGTCTTTGTCCGACACCTCCAACATCACATTCTCGTCAAATACCACACAATAGCTCGGTTCTATGCCTTTAATGTTAAACTCGTTTTCAAAATCATCGATGTAGCCTGAGATGCCGAAGGCCTGGAAAGCATCGGTCATCTGCTTGTTGAAAGTAAGCGTACCTTTATCCTTGTCATATTCCAGTCCCATTGCCGAGGCACACTTCTTAAGGTCGACTGTAACGATTACAGACGAATTATCGGGCACCTGGTCGAGCATCTTCTTGCGGATATCGCCCGAGCACGACGAAATGATTGCGGCAAGCGCGAAAATGAGGAGATAAGAGATTTTTTTCATTGGTTTTAGTTTATAATATTTATAATGTGATACACTTCTGAAAAAGCACAGACTGTGAACATACCAAATTTTGATTCACAACATATTGCCGGCGGGAAAAAGGCCAAAAAGCCTGCCGCACTCATTTTGCAAAGATACAATAAAAATAAAGATACTGCAATAACCAACCTCCTAATTAGGGATATTCAGAAAATATCCCTGATTAATTTTGTTTTTATGTTTTAAAACATTGATTCTATGGTTCTTTGCTCTAAAACTTTCCTTTTTAAGTTTTCTGCCTAATAACCTTCTTGATAAATTGCCGAATCTGGAATATATTCTCTGATTTCAGCATTTGATAACCAGTACATTATCAAAGACGGTCTTTGAAATTTCTTATTGAAACTTACGCTCTCTGGCCCCGAATACGCCGTTGCGTCATCTGAACTGAAAACGGTTTTACCCTCCGAATCTATTACAGATATGTCTTTGTAAAATGTTACGTAAGTCTCATTCTTAATCTTCTTCATTCTGCCTGCTTCGGTTTGAATGGAGTCGAATCCCCATGATAATAGGGCTCTATTTTGTGAAAATAGCAGAGTGGAATCAAAAGCATTGCTTTCCGACCTCTCATTAAAGTGGCACCTTCCCAAGTAATCCACTCTGCCGCTGAAAGCCTTGTAATCGCTATCCATTTTTGCGATTAATGACCTGGAATATCCATAATGTCCGTATGAAAAGAAAATCATCGGTCGGTTTTCAAGCAAAGAATATATTGAATCAGGCAATAAACGGCATATACGGTTTATAGTCTTAGCATTATTCGAATCTGAAGATGTCCCCTTGTTCCCTGCCATCAACGACATACTAAGTGCTAAAGCAATTAAAATGAGCAGCTTTTTCATCTGGATTGGGTAAATATGAAGATCTTAAAATGAACGGTTTCAAGTGTCAGCGTTTCAAAAATTCTGAATACCATAACTTAATCATGAAGCTTTTAAGTTCTTCTATTTTGGTTTTCAATTCTTTGCTATAATTATTTGACAATGTGGTTGATGAGACAACAGTCTGACAACTGTCATTTAGAAGTGACAACTGATAATAAAATGGTTTAAATTCTTTATCAGTCGCAATAGTGTACTTTGACATTTCTTCAGCCATATTATCAAAAGTCCATTCAAGAAGAGGTGTTTTTTTGCAGGTCGTTATAATTCTCGGATTTTTGCCATCAAAGATAGAGACATCGCAGACAGAATCTCCATCCGCAATAAACACCGAAATGATATTGGTTATCCCGAATTCATAGCAAACATATTTGCGAGCAGAATCAAATTTCATCTCATAACTTCTCGTGACTTTACCATCTTGTGCGGAATATACAAACTGTGGAAAGCCGATGCTAAATAATGCTGCTATGACTAAATATTTCATCATCTGAAGTTAGGAAGTGAATTGTAATTGGGAATGAATGTTTTTAATGGAGCATGATCTGTGCCATCTCTATAACTTGAAATACCCATAATCCTTAAAATTAGATTTTCTACTTGAATAGGCAAAACATGTTGCGACAGAGAGTCTTTTAAGCCTAATCTTAGTGTTCGCCCATGTCCCATGACTTCATGCCCCAAGGTAGCCGGACGATTTGTAACAAAACCTTTGGTAGTGTTTAATATTAAAGACAGCGACCCTGTTTGTGTAGGGACTGTTGATGCTTCCCCACATAAGGCCATCACATATTGAGAATATCCCCTCGGCGTATTTGCAGCTACTTCTGATGTTATACCCAAGTTATTTAACAATGGAGAATAAATATCTAAAGAAGTCTGTGACATATCTTTACCTGAGCTGAGGTATTCAATTTTATGGATATCATCAGAATTAATTGTGTTGACAACCATGTCAACCAATGCTTGTTGATCTTCTGTCAGTGTTATCCCATTGAAAGCTTCTGAAAGAGCTTCGCGGGAAATTGGGGCGAATTTTTTCCCTTTTTGCTTTTTGCCTGACTGGACAATCAAATTTCTGAAATTAGCAAATACCTCTCCGGGGAACATAGCTCTAAAGTCTTCTACAGCCAATTTCGCGTCCTCTTTAGTCACACCTTCTATTACTTGACCACTCGGATCAATAAAGTTTACAGGTGCCCCGGCACAATATGAATATGGCGATAAAGGATAATAGGCATGACTCCTTAGCGGGAAAAGGAATATTGCGATAAATATTAATAAGAATGATTGTTTCATTTTGTCTGCGTTTTTTCTTGTTCGGATCTTAATGCTTCTAAGGCTTCTTGTTTTCGGCGTTCTTTGGATTCTTTTGATTCTTCTGTAAAATACGTCTTGTCTAATCGCCATTTTGTCTCATCCGCAAGACGTATCAGATATGCGGCATAATTATCAATAATTTTCCCGTTTCTTTCGAGATGATTCTGAACCAATTGATCAATCGATTTACCTCTTGCTACCCATGCTTTCGGATGCATGGGATAAAACTCAAGAGAGCGGCTTGCACAGTAATAGGTAAATTCATCATAACGATGAAATTTCTCTTTGTATCCAATTGCAAGTTCAGCCATCTGGGATGCGACAGTCTCGGTGTCCGTCATTGGTGTCATGTAAGTTCCCGCAATTACAGCGGAATCACATATTTCATAATCCTTTTTAATCCACCATGAAGGGACAACCTTATTAGTAATCACTTCAAGGTTTATCCACTCTTCAGGAGTAAGATTATCCTCATCTTTATACATGATGTAACAATGGCTTGGTGCACGGGCAATGTATGCCTCCGCATCTAATTATTTCTCCTATCGGCAAATTTAATGAATATATGAGTAAATTTAGAAATTTATGAATATGTTATACAGCATGTTTCGCCCTTCTGCGTCTACTCCTGCCTCAAATTTTGTTCTTCCTGTTTTTCGCAAGAATAACTTTTTGTCCTCTATCTTCCTCTCCCTCAACCCCTTATGTTCTTGTGCCCTTCTGCCTTATGTTCTAAACTTTATGTCTTTTCTATTTTTTTTGTTTTTATGTTTTAAAACTCTGGTTCTTTGGTTCTCTGGTCCCAATCCTTTTTCCTCTGGTCCCAATCCTTTTTCCTCTGGTCCCAATCCTTTTTCCTCTGGCCCCAATCCTTTTTCCTCTGGCCCCAATCCTTCTGTCCTTTCCTGTTTTCGTAAGAAAACCCTTTAGTCCTTTATCTCCCTGTCCCTCAATCCCTTTTGTTCTTATTTTCTTCTGCCCTTATGTTTTAAAAATTATGTCCTTGTGTTAATTCCCTGTTCTTTTCTTAAAAGCTTTGGTTCTTTGGTCTAAAACTTTTGTTCTTCCTGTTTTTCGCAAGAAAAACCTTTTGTCCTTATACTCCTCACTCTCAAAGACTTCTGTCCTTCTGCTCTTCTGCCCTTTTGTTAAAAAATTATGTCCTTGTGTTTTTCATCGTATTTCCCGGCAAAACCTCTATCTATCTTTGCGCCATAATGAAGCGCAAACTCATATCCCAGCCCCGAAAGATGACCCTTACGCGTCGTCTTATCTCCATCGCCGATTTCCAGCGATGGCTCGGCCGTCCTATGCGCTCATTTGAGATAAACCTCGTCCGTTACTTCGAGTCCTTCCGTCAGCGTGGCCAACTGATTCTCGCCCACGTCTACGACCGTCCCGGCAGCCCCTCCTCCGTGCCTATCATATTGGCCTATGTCGAGTGGCTGCGTCACTGTAACCCCACGGATCTTCCTCCCTGCTTCATCGGCAAAACCCGACAGGCAATGAAAGAGCTGTGCAGCCACGAGGTTCGCAAACCCTATCAGACCGGTTCATACCGCTCGATAGACAACCTTCGCGGTGGCACCTACATGATAGCCGTCTGCTTCGACGCCCCGCATGACTACCGCAAGGTAATACCCGTCCTGGCGCCCATATTCAGCAGTGAATTCATGCGCGGCGCCTGGATATTCCACACAGTCGGCACGCCGAAACGCAACGAAAATACCCCATACTACATCTCCCGCTTCAACGCCGACTTCCCGCCACCGCCTCCCGACCTCAAACGAGACGAAGCCCACACCATAATAGGCCTCCCTCCGCCAACCGTCCTCTACAACGACTCGCCCCAGGTTGGCGACACTCCCGATCCCCCGGGCAATTGCGCATTGCGCATTTCTCATTACGCATTACCAAGTGGCAAGCCAC